>JABMMT010000344.1 GCA_013205155.1 Betaproteobacteria bacterium
GATTTAACTCTGCTCTCTCATACCCCTTTCCCTTTTTTGTAACAATGTGTAAAAACTGTGGGCCATCAGTCTGAGCAATTTTTTTGAGATTTGTCAGTGTAATAATTAGGTCATCGAGATTGTGGCCATCGATTGGACCATAGTAATCAAAACCAAATTCTTCGAAAATCGTAGCAGGACCAATCATTCCTTTAGCATGGCCTTCAAGTCTTTTTGCAAACTCTCTCAAAGGAGGAGTGTAGGAAAGCATCTTGTCCAAGCCCTTTTTGGTAGCCCCATAAATTGAACCACTAATTAGCTTTGCTAAATATCGATTAAGGGCTCCAACAGCAGGCGAAATCGACATTTCGTTATCGTTCAAAATAACAATTAAGGGGATTGATTTATTAACCCCAGCATTATTTAAACCCTCATAGGCCATACCAGCACTCATTGAGCCATCACCAATCACTGCTACAACATTCCGTTTTTCACCTTTGACTTTGCTAGCCACTGCCATACCCAGGGCGGCTGAAATACTAGTGGAGGAATGCGCAGTGCCAAAAGCATCATATTGACTTTCAGAGCGCTTTGGAAATCCTGACAAGCCGCCAAACTGACGCAGACTAGGCATCATCTCTCTGCGCCCAGTCAAAATTTTATGGGCATAACTTTGATGACCTACATCCCAAACAATTCGATCTTCAGGAGTATCAAATACATAATGCAATGCAATGGCTAGTTCAACTGTTCCCAGATTGGAGGATAGGTGCCCACCAGTGCTTGCGACAGACTGCAGAATAAATTCACGTAATTCATCGGATAGTTGGGCAAGCTCAGACTGCTCAAGCTGTTTTAAGTCCTGTGAGGAATTAATAGTGTGAAGCACTTTGGTCGCTTGGAGCATATTTAACGCTGTAATTATTTTGGAGAATAAATACTATAGAGAATTCGCTTGAAATCTTCAATCTCGTTATTGGGTGATTTTTGCAAGGCAATAATTGGTGCATGCATAAATTTATTAGCCAGGGCTTCTGCCATGATCGATAGGACCTCAACTGGATCTTCTCCCCGCTTAATGCGCCGCACTGCTTTTTCTAATTCGATTTCCTTAAGACGCTCTGCAGTATTCTGTAGCGATTGAATAATCGGCACTAGCGTTCTTCTTTGCAGTGTCTGAAAAAATTCACTCACGCCTTTATCGATAATCGTTTCAGCATCGGCCATTGAAAGTTCACGGATATTGCGACCCTCATTCACAACACTTCCCAAATCATCGACTGAATAAAGATAAGCATCTTTAAGAGATCGAACCTCTGGCTCGATATCCCGTGGGACAGCCAAATCGATCAATACAATCGGCCTGCTATTTCTAGCCTTCAAAGCAGTTTTAATCATCCCCATACCAATGATTGGTAATGCACTTGCTGTGCAGGAAACAATCACGTCAAAATCATGCAAGCGCGTTGGTAATGATTGCAAAGGAAATGAATCTGTTTGGAGGCCCTTTTCAGAAAATACTTTTGCTATCTCATCACCACGATCAACTGTTCGGTTACTGATCGCAATCTGTTTTGGCTTTCGACCGGCAAAGTGTGAGGCGCACAATTGAATCATTTCGCCTGCACCAATAAACAAAATTTTGGAGTCCTTAAGGTCACCAAAGATTCTTTCGGCTAAACGCACTGAGGCCCCTGCCATTGAAACTGAATGCTTACCAATATCCGTTGTTGCTCGGACTTCCTTGGCAACCGAAAAAGTTTTATTAAATAAAGGCTTTAGATATATTCCTAATGTGCCGGCTTGGTCAGCTAATTCAACCGCTTTTTTCATTTGACCCAGTATTTGAGTCTCGCCCAATACCATCGAATCCATTCCACAGCTCACTCTAAATACATGCTTCACCGCATCAGTCTCTTTTGCCGAATAAATATAGGGCTTCAATGCATCGCTTTGCAAACGCTTTTGAGAAGTGAGCCAATCAAAAGTCCGCTCCTCTAAATGATGGGCAGGATATGAAACATCATTCGCAGCGCAATAAATCTCCATACGATTGCAGGTAGACAAAATCGCCACCTCTGGCATTAATTCAGAATCGGCGCTCCTTAAATAATTACGAAGATCTAATA
>JABMMT010000345.1 GCA_013205155.1 Betaproteobacteria bacterium
AGCTAGTTTTATCTGGCGCCGTCGTCATCTACCTTTAATAACGCCAGTAAGTAAGGTTGCAGTAATAGCTGGATTTTTGACGGCTTTTATTTATGCTTGGTTAGCTGGGTTTCAAATACCGGCTCAGAGAACTATGTTCATGGTAGGAGTAGTGAGCTTTGCATTGTGGACAGGCAGGAATCCTAGATCTTTTGATATTTGGTGGTGGGCACTATTTATTGTTTTATTGGTTGATCCAATGGCGCCCTATACGCCTGGATTTTGGTTATCTTTTGGTGCAGTAGCCGCCATTTTGTATGCGATGGGAAATTCGGCAGGCTTATTGGGCATTCCCACTGGAAAAGAATTCGAAGTACATTGGACCGATAGGGCAGTTAAAGCTTTACATGAGGCATGTCGCGTTCAGGTAGTTGTTACGCTTGCATTATTGCCTTTCACTTTGTTTTGGTTCTACCAAGTCTCAATAGTTTCACCCTTAGCGAATGCTTTAGCTATCCCACTGGTGAGTTATATCGTCACACCTTTAGCTATTGCTGGAGCACTATTGCCAGATTTTATTGGGCGTTGGCTCTTGCTTGGCGCACATCTCTCAATGGAATATCTAGCGCAACTACTGCATTGGATGGCAAATTGGAAATGGTCAGTGATTTGGCATCAACAGCCTAGCTGGTGGGCATTACTTCTTTCTGGCATCGGAATTGTGTATGCCATTAAACCTGGAAACCTCTCTGAAAATTGGCGCTCAAGGATTGCTGCACTTTGTTTCCTTTTCCCCTTATTTATTCAGTTTGATAACGCACCCATCACTCCAGGGGGGTTTCATGCAACGGTATTTGATATTGGGCAAGGAACAGCCGTATTAATAGAGACAGCCTCAAAAAAATTACTGTATGACACTGGCCCCATTCAGGGCAAGAAGAATGATGCTGGGCAGAGAATCATATTGCCCTATTTGCAAGGTAGGGGGATTAATCAGATTGATCGGATGGTGATTAGTCATAGTGATAGCGATCATGTTGGGGGAGCCAATACACTTTTAAAGCATATCGAATTTTCCTCAATGATGGGCTCTCTTCCAAGTACAAATCCTTTACTGGAAAATCTTCAGGCCAAGAAAGTCCCCAGCATTCCATGTCGTTATGGGCAATATTGGATCTGGGATGAGATTGAGTTTTATATCTGGCACCCACATGAGCACTCTCTTTTTGAGAGGGAGTATTCCAGAAAACCCAATGAAATGAGTTGTGTACTAGAGGTACGGAATAAAACCACTTCATTTTGGTTAACAGGCGATGTGGAAAAACAAGGGGAAGCAGAAATCGTAGATCGTCTGACGCAGACCATGCTTGCGCAGATTGGTAATAGAGAGCTTATTTTTATGGCACCTCACCATGGCAGCAAAACATCCTCTTCTGAACCTTTATTAAAAAGACTGATGCCAGATCATGCATTTGCCCAGAATGCTTATCGTAACCGCTATGGTCATCCTCATCCAACAGTTGTAGAACGTTATCAGTCCTTGCAAATCCCTTTTTCGCAAACCCCCAAAACAGGTGCTCAGATTTGGAATGTATCAAAAGATAAAAATAAGAAATTCCATAGGCTGCATTGGAGGGAGGGTGAAAAAAGGCTATGGCATCGGGATATCAATCATTAAAGTGTGTATGGTGTGTATATATAGAATATAATTAAAGGAGATGAATGCATAGTAAAAAAGGATTTGGGGCTTGGTTTAACTAGAAGTATTTTCAAGCAGGCAGGAATTTGTAAGGAGATGAAATGAGATATGCAATAGCAATTGAGCCAGGCAATGAAAAAAGTGCATGGGGTGTTGTTGTTCCTGATCTTCCCGGTTGCTTTTCAGCCTCTAATGATGGCTTGGAAGAGGCTATTGATGGGGCGCAGCAAGCTATAGAACTTTGGATGGAGACAGCATTAGATACCCAGCAAGAAATTCCGAAGCCAAGCGCTCTGAGGGATTTGCAAAAGAAAAAAGACTTCAAGGGTTGGACTTGGGCTATCGTTGAAATTGATCCAGCATTTTTATCTGATGAGATTGAGCGGGTCAACATCACCCTGCCCAAAAAGATATTGGTAAGATTAGATGCCAAGGCAAAGAAAGCAGGGGAGAACAGATCAGCCTTTATTGCTCATTTGGCTTTGATGGCTTAAACAAGCAAAAAGGCTTTTAAGCCAATTGACCTAAAAGCCTTCTACTGTTTGGTTGCGG
>JABMMT010000346.1 GCA_013205155.1 Betaproteobacteria bacterium
TATTGATCTGCTCAGATCCCGTCGAATTACAATGCTCAGTCAGACTCCAAGCGCCTTTAAGCAATTTTCATCCAGTCTATTCGAGGCTAAACGCATCCCTTCATTCCAACTTCGGCATATTGTTTTTGGCGGAGAAGCCCTGGATCTAAATAATCTTAGACACTGGTTTCAATATTTTGGCGATGAAATGCCTCAGCTAACCAATATGTACGGCATCACAGAAACTACAGTACATGTTACCTATAGACCGATCAAATTAAAGGATATAGATCAGTTTCACTCATCTCCAATTGGTATTCCAATTCCAGATCTCTCCCTGAGATTGGTAGATAAGCATTTACATGATGTTCCAGAAGGTGGCGTAGGTGAAATATTGGTAGGCGGAGAAGGCGTTGCAAAAGGTTACTTAGATCGTGATGATTTGACCAAAGCCAGATTCGTGAAAGTATTTGATGGAAATAATGAATCCATATCATACCGAAGTGGTGACCTCGCACGAATTGGCAAGAATGGAGAGTTGGTTTATCTGAGAAGAGCTGATCAACAAGTCAAAATTCGTGGCTTTAGGATTGAGTTGGGTGATATACAGGCAGCACTTTCTAAACATCCAGATGTTCAAGCAGCAGAAATCGTAGTGCAAAGAAACTTAGAAGATGATGACCGTATTCTGGCATATGTAGTACCACAGACGGGAGAGGAGAAGGATCTTTCTAATGATCAATTGAGTGGATGGGTTAATACATTCGATGAAACCTATTCAGAGGCTGAGTGCACTCTAGATAAGCCAGATTTTTCTGGTTGGAACTCTAGCTATGACAAGCAGGAGATTCCTAGGGGTGAAATGGAAATTTGGCTAAGCGAGACACTTGAAAGAATTAAGGAATTAAAGCCTCAATCTGTGCTTGAAATCGGCTGCGGTACGGGAATGATGTTAGCCGGCATAGCGCCACATGTAGAGCGATATTTTGGCTTTGACATGTCTAAAAAAGTAATCGAGCAACTCAGAAAACAAGTTGACGAAAAAGACTGGTCGCACGTTTCGTTAGCAATAGGCTCTGCTAGCGATATATTGAATGCCCCATCTTTTGGGTCATCTGAAGAAATGTATGACCTAGTGATTATTAACTCTGTAGCCCAGTATTTTCCATCAAAAGATTATTTGAGAGATACACTTGTTCAAGCAGCTAAGTTAGTTCGCCCAAATGGACATATTTTTATTGGTGACTTAAGAGCCAATGCAACGCTAGATACGCACCACCTATCTTTAGCGCTGTTTGATCAAGGCAATACTCCAATTGCACTATCTACACTCAAAAAACGTCTAATTCTTTCAAAAGATAGAGAAGTTGAATTATTAGTTGACCCTGGAGCACTTGAGGTAATGTTGGCAAGCAGAAGTGCATCTGCATGGCCCAAACTAAAGGATTCCAATACTAATAATGAGCTTTCTAGATTTCGTTATGACGTGGTTTTAAAATTAGATCAAATTAAGGAAGTAATTGCACAAGATACTGTCACTTATTATGAAGACT
Source organism: Betaproteobacteria bacterium (assembly GCA_013205155.1). GTDB lineage: Bacteria > Pseudomonadota > Gammaproteobacteria > Burkholderiales > Burkholderiaceae > Polynucleobacter. The sequence goes on from JABMMT010000346.1 coordinate 1,533, forward strand.
TACAAGTGGAGTATAAGATTCTTAGTCAAATCTTACTTGCCAATCCTCATAAGTGGCTCGTAATTAATGGGGCTATTAATTCGCGTGTTAGTAATGAGATTTCAACTCTTTATGACTTAGAGTTTATTCCAATTAAAAATGCTAGATACTCTGATGTGACTCGGCTCTATCAGATTGGGGATGAGCTCAACCGGCCCTGCGCCTCTTTCTGGAGGGACTCCACACTGAATAATCCAGAAAGCATGGGGAAAATATGTTTTGTATTTGCGCCGCAAGGCACTGCACATATTGATTTAAAGAATTTAGGCATCTCAATGCCGAGCCAATACAGCGATCCACTAGCACTTAATAAACGACTGAATTTATTGTCAGAGCTAAAACGATATCTGCAAGAGCAATTACCACCTCATATGGTACCTTCGGCAATTATTGCGTTATCAAGCTTTCCGCTGACGCCTACTGGTAAATTAGATCGCCAGGGGCTACCGGAGCCTGAATTTGCTATTCAATCTAAGGCCGCTAAGGGAGATAGCAGGCTACCTCAAAATCAACATGAAGAGATTATTTGTCAGCTATTTAGAGAACTGATTGGCGTCCATAGTGTAAACATTGATGACAATTTTTTTGCTATTGGGGGACACTCTCTCTTGGCAATGAAATTAATTACTAAAATTAAGCATGAAACTAAAGTAAACATCCCGCTAAAAGTCTTATTTGATGACCCGACACCAGAAGCTATTGCTAAATATTTGCAACAGAATGGTGAAGACTATAGCAATCTTGTAATTGCTAATTCAGGTATATCTGAAGACGGTACCGTTTGTCTATCTTTTGGACAAGCTAGACTATGGTTACTAGACCAACTGCAAGGACCATCATCAACCTATAATATGCCGCAAGCAATTCGACTTCGCGGAAAATTAGATATTGATAGTTTACGCAGAGCCCTCGCGGGCATATATCAGAGACATCAGTCACTGAGAACGGTAATTAAAAAAGATCATTTGGGACAAGCTAAGGGCTGGGTTCTGAACTCCCCAAGCCCAGAGGATGTATTAAGGCTTCATGATTTATCAAAAACATCAAGTACAGATCTACCCAATAAACTTAAAATTGAAATTGATAATGAAATCTCTAAACCATTCATTTTAGAAAGGGATTATTCATTACGCACCTTGCTAATTAAAATTCATCAAGATGAATATATTTTGGTCCTAACCCTCCATCATCAGGTAGGTGATGGAAAATCTATGCAAATCATTGCCAGTGAACTAGCTGAGCATTATTCAGCATTCATAGAAAATCGACCTTCAAGCCTCAGGGCTCTATCAGTTCAATACTATGATTGGGCATTTTGGCAACAAGGTGAAGTGCTTGACGGATTGGGTGAAAAAATAGAGCGCGCTAAAAAACGCTTCTCAACAGCTCCGGATTGCCTATCCCTGCCCTTAGATTTTCAACGCAATCCAGACAGAAAGCGTACTGCGGGAATAGTGCCTATTCAGATTTCTGTAGAGACTACAAAAGCACTGAAGCTAATTGCATCAACAAAAAAGATGACTCTTTTTTCTCTCCTTATTGGCGTTTATGGTCTACTGCTTTATAGACTTTCTGGGCAAGATACAGTAGTGATTGGAACTGCAGTTTCAGGGAGAAATGTTCATGAAACTGAAGATCTTATTGGCTTTCTAATCAACACAATCGCGATCCCTCTTTCAATTGAAAAGAATTTAAGCATTAGTTCACTTTTTGATCTCGCTAAGTATGAGGTTGAAAACGCTTTAGCTGATCAAGATCTTCCCTTTGAAAAAGTAATAGAAGAACTGAATTTAGAGAGATCCCTTTCGCATACTCCCTTGTTCCAGGCTATGTTTGCTTTCCAAGAAGATGCAGATATTGAATTACGTTTACCCGATCTTGAAATTATCCCTGAAGCAATTTCCATTCCAACTGCAAAAACAGATATAACGCTCCACTTTTCAAATGTAAAAACTGGTCAACTTATGGGGGCATTCGAATATGATGCCGATCTATTTGAATATGAATCAGTGGTTCAATGGGCGGATATCTTAATACATATACTTGACCAAATAGCACTAGACTCAAATGCCTCGATCAATACACTCACCTTATTAAATAATAAATTGAGAAAACAAGTCCTAATTAGTTCTATGGGAAAAAATATTGATATGGCGCATGAACCCGCCAACCTTGTTGAACTCTTTGAGCGAAGCCTGCATTACTCTCCAAATGCAATTGCAATATTAACGGAGGATACCAGTTATACCTACGAAGATCTTGACGAAAAAGCAAATACTCTCGCTGACCAAATTAGACGGCATGTTTCCGGTTCAGAAAATACAATAGCTGTCCTTTTAGATCGATCTCCTGATTTTATTATCTGTATGCTCGCAATTCTAAAAACAGGAAATGTTTATCTTCCCCTTAGTCACGAATATCCAATTGAGAGAATTCGATTTATGCTTATGGATAGTCAAACGACTTTAGTCATCATAGGTGACACCATAGACCATTTAGTACATGATGAATTAGTAAATATTCTTCCTGCAATACAGATTCTTAATCTTTCGCAAAAATCGAATACTGTAAATAATTGGAGGCTAGATAAAGTAAATGTAAGTCCTCAATGCAATAACTTCTCTCAAATTCATTCTGGGCAACTTGCCTACATCATTTATACCTCTGGTAGCACTGGTATTCCAAAAGGTGTTGCCGTTCCCCACCTTGGAGTGATCAATATGGCTAGAGAAAAAACCATCGCTTTTGATATTCATTCAAATGATCGAGTATTGCAATTTGCCTCCTTAGTCTTTGATGGAAGCATACAAGAGATTTTTTCTGCCTTTTATGCTAAAGCAACGCTTGTAATGCCCTCTAGAGAGATGCGAATGGATACTGCCTTTGCTATACCAAATTACATCAAACATTACTCAATTACCCATATTACCCTACCTCCATCACTGCTCGAAGCTTTGGACTTAGGATCACTGGAATTGTTAAAAAATCTGGCAGTAGCTGGCGAAGCATGTCCACTGCTGGTTGCCAAAAAATATTCAAACAGCTTGAGAATGGTTAATGCTTATGGGCCAACTGAGACAAGCGTTTGTGCTACGATAAGTAAGCCCTTGGACGAAATTAATCTCAATAGCTTGAAATGCGGAAATGCACCCATTGGAAATCCAATAGCAAATGTGCAGACTTACATCTTAGATCAGTATCTAGATCTTGTTCCTGATGGTGTTATTGGTGAGCTTTATATATCCGGGATTGGA
>JABMMT010000347.1 GCA_013205155.1 Betaproteobacteria bacterium
AATGATTGGTTAACTACTGAATTAATGTATGGCTTAGGGGTTCATTGGATTTATCTACCTGCTGGCTTGAGATTATTTCTGATCTTGATCTTTGGGCTCCCCGGGGCTTTAGGGATCAGTTTTTCATCCTTCTTACTGAGTTACTACGGAGTCTTTCCTCAAGATTTAGTGGCATGCATTGGCATCGCTTTGATTTCAGGATTTGCCCCATATTTAGCCAGAATCTTCGTTTTGAATAATATTCAATTGGAGTCCGATCTAGGTAACCTCAGTTTCCAAAGACTGATGGTGTGTATTTTGCTTTTTGCCTTATTGAGCGCCGGCCTTCATCAATGGTGGTTCTCGATCATGGGGCTTGAAAATACTGGAACGATTAATCACTTTCTCGTGATGCTGCTTGGAGATATTTTAGGCTCACTATTGTTGATTGCCATCTTTAAATACGGCATCAAGCTTTTAAGAAATACTAGGAAAACAGCTCGCTAAGAGCTACCCCCGGATCGCTTGCCCGCATAAATGCTTCACCAACCAAAAATGCATTTACTTGCTTTGTGCGCATCAGTTGAACATCAGAGCGACTCAGAATGCCTGACTCTGTTACCAAAGTTTTATTCTTGGGAACCATGGACATGAGTGATAGGGTTGTCTGCAGGGTGACTTCAAAAGTTTTGAGGTTACGATTATTGATCCCTAATAAAGGCGTTTTTAATTCAAGCGCTTGTTCAAGTTCAGGTGCGTTGTGCACTTCAACTAGAACATCTAAACCTAATTCGTGAGCGCACGCCTCAAGCTCTTTCATTTGATTGAGTTCTAAGCAGGCAACAATTAGCAAAATGGCATCTGCGCCAATAGCACGAGCTTCATAGACCTGGTAAGGGTCGATCGTAAAGTCTTTGCGGAGTACGGGAATAGTGCAAGCTGCGCGGGCCTCTTGTAGATAAGCATTGCATCCTTGGAAATAATCTACATCCGTTAGTACTGATAAACCTGCCGCACCATGCTTTTCATAAGAGCGAGCAATTTCCGCAGGATTAAAGTTTTCTCGCAAGACGCCTTTACTAGGGCTCGCCTTTTTGATTTCAGTAATAACGCCCGCTTGGCCGGAGGCAATTTTTTGATGAATAGAATTAATGAAACCACGGGGCTTTAAAACAGGGCTTTGATTATTTTCTAGAGCTATTTCGCGCTGATTTTCTAGTGAAATTTGCTTGGAGATATTAGTAATCTCTATCTTTTTAGTTGCAACAATTTTTTCGAGGATATCACTCATAAGCACTTATTTAGATTGGGTTGCAGCAACAAACATATCCAGTTTTTGGCGAGCGGCGCCTGAGCTTATTGCAGATTTAGCCATAGCAATACCATTTTCAATATCTTTAGCAACGCCAGCTACATAAAGCGTGGCGCCAGCATTGAGGCAAACGATATCACCAGCAGCCCCGGGCTCATTATTGAGTACGTCTAAAACAATTTTTTTGGACTCTTCCGCATTGGCTACTTTGAAGCTGCTTGTGAGGGCGGTATTGAGCCCAAAGTCTTTGGGGTAGATTTCATATTCACGTACGACACCATCTTTAAGTTCGCCAACAAGTGTTGGACCCTCTAGAGAGATTTCATCTAAACCGTCACGGCCATAGACCACTAAAGCATGTTCCATTCCTAAGGCTTGCAATACTCGCGCTTGTATGCCAACTAAATCTGCATTAAATACCCCCATTAAGATGCGCTTTGCATCAGCTGGATTGGTAAGGGGTCCTAAGATATTAAAAATAGTACGCACCCCCAATTGTTTGCGAATGGGAACAACATTTTTCATGGCGGGATGATGGTTTGGTGCGAACATAAAGCCAGCACCCACTGCAGAAATACATTGAGCTACTTGTTCAGCCGAGAGGGCAAGATTGACGCCTAAAGCCTCTAGTACATCGGCACTACCCGATTTACTACTAACGCTACGGTTTCCATGTTTCGCAATTTTAGCGCCCGCACCGGCGGCTACAAACATCGCTGCAGTTGAAATATTAAAAGTATGGGCGCCATCACCACCAGTGCCTACGACATCAACTAAATGAGTGCGATCATTTACATGAACTGCAGTAGCAAACTCACGCATCACTTGAGCAGCAGCAGCAATTTCGCCAACTGTTTCTTTCTTTGTACGAAGCGCCACTAGGAGACCAGCCACTAGTTCTGGTGACATTTCACCACTCATAATGAGTCGCATCATGGCCGCCATTTCATCATGAGATAGATCTCGGTGCTCAATACAATGTTGGAGGGCTTCTTGAGGAGTAATCGACATATTGCCTCTAGATTAATTATTTAATTTGTAAAAAATTTTTGAGAAGAGCGTGACCATACTCAGACAGAATCGACTCTGGGTGAAACTGCACGCCTTCCACCGCAAGCTCACGATGGCGTACTCCCATAATCTCGCCATCAAGAGAAGTAGCTGTCACTTCAAGTACCGCAGGTAATGAGCTCTTTTCAATCGCGAGAGAGTGATAGCGAGTCACTTTAAAGGGGTTGGGCAAGTTCTTAAAAACACCCACCCCAGTATGTTGAATGTCATCTGTCTTACCATGCATGACTTTTTGCGCGCGAATGATATTGCCACCAAATGCTTCGCCAATTGCCTGGTGTCCAAGACAAACCCCGAGAATCGGAATTTGTCCTGCATAGCGTTTAATAGTTTCAACAGAAATACCAGCTTCTGCTGGGCTACAGGGTCCAGGAGAGATGCAAATCCGTGCAGGATTAATTTTTGCAATTTCTTCAACGGCAATTTCATCATTCCTAAATACTTCCACTTCCTCACCTAGCTCTGCAAAATATTGGACTAAGTTGTACGTAAAAGAATCGTAGTTATCAATCATCAGGAGCATCGAGTCCTCCTTGTACTAAATCAGCCGCAGTAAGGACAGCACGTGCTTTAGCTTCAGTCTCTTTCCATTCTGCTGTAGGGTCAGAGTCGGCTACTACACCAGCACCCGCCTGGGAGTGCAGCATGCCATCACGAATGACGCCAGTGCGAATAGCAATCGCCACATCCATGTCGCCTGAGAAAGAGAGATAGCCAACTGCACCACCATAAACTCCGCGTTTGACAATTTCCATTTCATCAATGATTTCCATTGCACGAATTTTAGGCGCTCCTGATAGAGTGCCTGCTGGAAAGGTAGCGCGAAGTACATCCATATTGCTCATATTGTCCAACAGATGGCCTTCTACAGAGCTGACGATATGTTGAACATGAGAATATTTTTCAATCGACATGGAGTCCGTGACCTTCACCGAGCCAGTTTTAGCAATGCGCCCAACATCATTACGCGCTAAATCAATCAACATGACATGCTCGGCGATTTCCTTAGGGTCAGCTAAGAGTTCTTTAGCAAGCCGTTCATCCTCAGTAGGATTAGCTCCGCGTGGACGAGTTCCAGCCAATGGTCGAATTGTGACAATTTTTTCTGCATCACGCTTCTCTTGGCGTACCAAAATTTCTGGAGAAGACCCAACGATTTGTATATCTCCAAAATCATAAAAATACATATAAGGCGATGGATTGAGGGAGCGCAAGGCCCTATAAAGCGCCAATGGTGAATCTATAAATGGTTTGCTGATTCGCTGAC
>JABMMT010000348.1 GCA_013205155.1 Betaproteobacteria bacterium
ATCGGAGGTACTGCTATTGGAACTGGAATTAATACTCATCCTTACTTTGGAGTGAAGGTTGCGAATGAGCTGAAAAAGCTGACGGATATTCCGTTCGTCTCGGCGCCAAATAAGTTTGCAGCTTTATCTGGACATGAGCCCCTGGTATTTGTTCATGGTGCACTAAAGACTCTGGCGGTAGCTTTAATGAAGATCTCTACCGATATTCGCTGGATGGCATCGGGACCAAGGTCAGGCCTGGGAGAAATTACGATTCCTGAAAATGAGCCAGGTAGCTCCATCATGCCTGGCAAGGTGAACCCAACCCAATGTGAAGCGCTAGCAATGCTTTGTTATCAGGTAATGGGTAATGATGTCGTTATTGGCATGGCTGCATCGTCAGGTAATTTTGAATTAAATGTGTTTAAGCCAGTGATTTTGCATAATTTTTTACAAAGCATTCGAATATTGGCTGATGGTATGAAATCGTTTGAGCAATATTGTGTCCGCGGGATTGAACCCGATATTGCCAAAATTGCAGAATTAATGAGTCGATCCTTAATGCTGGTAACTGCTTTGAGCTCCTATATTGGCTATGATCGCTGCGCCATCATTGCTAAGAGCGCCCATGACAAAAAAATTGACTTAAGGCAAGCTGCTATCGAGAGCGGGTTCGTAACAGATTTACAGTTTGATGCTTGGGTGATCCCTAAAAACCTTATTTAAATAATTACTCTGCTACGGATGTTGCAGATAAATTAGGTCGTAGAAGGAAAACAATAGAAATGAACTATGAGTATGCTTTTGGCGGAATCGCTAGCTGCTTCTGATCTCAGATCATATTTTTGTCGGTTTACCCGACAAAATTCTATGCCGAACCCTCAACCGCCTGCCAATGCCAAGTCAAATCCAGTCAATTCCACCCCGAACCAAGGTTCTCGGTGCTGATCGAACACCAGATCTAGCCAGGCTTATGCTATTGTCTAACTTATTGTTTTAGATCATTTTTCCAGCTTCTAAGGCGTAGGTCGTACGTTCGAATCGTGCTGGGCAGGCCAAAAATCTCAAGCAATACTATCGGATGCTAAAGCTACAGTGCTTCTTGAATCCATTGCACAGCGTGTGCCCTTGATGAGGCATTTGGATGTGTTTACTTAGCAGTGATGTACAAAAATGGAGAGGGTGTTCGTCAGAATAAATCCAAAGCACTTGAATTATTTGGAAAAGCATGCGACTTGAAAAGTGTAATAGGTTGCAATAACTATGCAACTCTCAAGAATCAGTGAGTAAGGTAATGTTATCGTGAATGTTTCTTACAAGTATCCGAACAACTTATGAATGGCCAATAAAAAAACTAAAATGTCAGCGTCAAACGCTTGACACAAAATAAACCATGGCGAAAAAGTTCGACAAGCTTAGATCAACAGCAGCCCCTAGCAGATTTGATTCTCAAGATAATCACCTGACTTCTGCAATAAGACTGCAGTATTACGCAGCAGGCTTCGGATCCAAAAATTCACTGTTTAAAAAAGTAGTCAGCTACCCACTTGTTTGCCTGTGCTTACCAATTGCATGGCCGAAGCAATCAGTCCAGTGACTTCGGTTAAGTTGCCCGGCACAATCAGAGTGGTCTTGGCATCTTGCGCAACTTTGGCGTAGGCCTGCACGGCCTGTTCAGCCACTTTCAGTTGTACCGCCTGATCACCCCCGGGTTGGCGAATGGCGCTTGCAATCCGCTCAATGGCTTGCGCAGTCGCGTTGGCCATTTCAGTTATAGCAGCAGCATCCCCTTGCGCCTTGTTGATGGCGGCCTGCTTTTCACCCTCTGAGCGAGCAATGAAAGCCTCACGCTCGCCAGTAGCGATGTTAATTTGCTCTTGACGACGGCCTTCAGAAGCCGCGATCAAGGCGCGTTTTTCACGCTCAGCGGTGATTTGCGATTGCATGGCCAGCAAAATTTCTTTAGGTGGGGTTAGGTCCTTGATCTCATAGCGCAGCACCTTCACACCCCAGTTAAGCGCCGCTTCGTCAATCGCGGCAACAACCTGCGAGTTGATGATCGTACGCTCTTCAAATGTCTTGTCCAGTTCCAGTTTGCCGATCACGCTGCGCAGACTGGTTTGCGCCAGCTGGGTCACGGCAATGATGTAGTTAGACGAACCGTAACTTGCCAGCTTAGGGTCCGTCACCTGAAAGTAAAGAATACCGTCGACCTGCAACTGCGTGTTGTCGCGCGTGATGCAAATCTGGCTGGGCACGTCCAGAGGGATTTCCTTCAGGCTGTGCTTCTGGATCAC
>JABMMT010000349.1 GCA_013205155.1 Betaproteobacteria bacterium
CCGTGACATCATGCGCTATAACCCGCATGCTTTGATCGAAGGCATGATCATTGGTGCTTACACCATGGGTATTAGCACTGGATATAACTATATCCATGGTGAAATCTGGGAAGTATATTCACGCTTTGAGGAGGCCTTAGAAGAGGCCCGTGCAGCTGGATATCTAGGCGATAAGATTATAGGTAGTGATTTTTCTTTTCAGTTACACGCTACACCAGGTTGGGGTGCTTATATTTGCGGCGAAGAAACTGCTTTATTAGAATCCCTAGAAGGTAAAAAAGGGCAGCCTCGCTTCAAGCCACCATTTCCAGCGAGCTTTGGTTTGTATGGCAAGCCAACCACGATTAACAATACTGAAACCTTTGCTGCTGTGCCGTTTGTATTAGCGATCGGTGGCCAAGCTTATTTAGATCTTGGTAAGCCCAATAATGGTGGTACAAAGATTTTCTCTATTTCTGGTGATGTTGTACATGCTGGTAATTATGAAATTCCATTAGGTACACCATTTGCTGAGTTATTAAAGTTGGCTGGTGGCATGCGTGATGGGATAGCTCTCAAAGCAGTTATTCCTGGCGGATCTTCTGCGCCGGTTGTGCCAGGTGTGCAAATGATGGATGTCACTATGGATTACGACAGTATTGCTAAAGCAGGATCAATGCTGGGATCTGGCGCTGTCATCGTGATGAATGAAACCCGTTGCATGGTGCGGGCTTTAGAGCGCTTATCGTATTTCTATCATGAAGAATCCTGCGGCCAATGCACGCCTTGTCGCGAAGGAACCGGCTGGTTATGGCGAATTGCTCATCGTATTGAGCATGGCCAAGGTCGTCCAGAGGACATGGATTTACTCAATGATGTTGCGGCCAATATTCAGGGCCGAACAATTTGCGCTTTAGGTGATGCTGCAGCAATGCCAGTACGTGGCATGTTAAAGCATTACATGGATGAATTTGCATATCACGTAGAACATAAGCGTTGCTTAGATTCTACGCAACCTTTATAAAGTTATAGAGCACGGGACATCTTCAAGTGAGTATGGTTGAAATTGAACTAGATGGTAAGACAATAGAAGTTCCGCAAGGTTCGATGGTGATGCACGCCGCGAATAAATTGGGTACCTACATACCTCATTTTTGCTATCACAAGAAATTATCCATCGCTGCTAACTGCCGTATGTGTTTAGTCGAGGTTGAAAAAGCTCCGAAACCGTTGCCAGCTTGTGCTACTCCTGTTACCCAAGGCATGAAGGTATTTACGCATTCTGCTAAAGCAGTTGAAGCACAACGTTCTGTTATGGAATTTTTGCTGATTAACCATCCACTTGATTGTCCGATTTGTGATCAAGGAGGTGAGTGTCAATTACAAGACTTAGCTGTTGGCTATGGCAAGTCTAACTCGCGCTATGACGAGGAAAAGCGCGTGGTATTTCATAAGAATGTAGGCCCATTAATTTCAATGCAAGAAATGAGCCGCTGTATTCATTGCACCCGATGTGTCCGTTTTGGCCAAGAAGTGGCTGGCGTAATGGAGCTTGGAATGGTCAATCGAGGTGAACATTCTGAGATTACTACTTTTGTAGGTCAGACAGTTGACTCAGAGCTTTCTGGAAATATGATTGACTTGTGCCCAGTGGGGGCATTAACCAGTAAGCCATTTCGCTACGGAGCACGTACTTGGGAATTAGGTCGCAAACGTTCAGTTAGTCCTCACGATAGCCTGGGTGCAAACACTACAGTGCAAACCAAATCAAATAAGGTAATGCGAGTTGTTGCTTTAGAGAATGAAGCTATTAATGAATGCTGGATTAGTGACCGTGATCGTTTCGCATACGAAGGACTCAATAGTGCTGATCGAGTGACTACGCCGATGGTGAAGCAGGGCGGTCAATGGATTGAAACGGATTGGCAATCAGCTCTTGATTATGTTGCGCACTCATTGAAAACCATTGCTGCTGAAAGTGGACCGGAATCTATTGGCGCATTGGCTCATCCGATTTCAAGTACAGAGGAATTGCACCTCTTACAAAAGATCATTCGCGGTCTTGGATCCAAGCAAATTGATACTCGTTTGCGCCAAACTGATATCAAGGGCGCTGCCAGCGCCGCCTGGCTAGGAATGCCAATCAGTCAATTAAGCGAATTAGACCGCGTATTAATGATTGGCAGCTTTTTGCGAAAAGATCAGCCGCTCATTGCAGCGCGTTTTCGTACTGCTGCCAAGCGTGGCCTGCAAGTACTGCGGATTGATGCCGGTGGTGACGACTGGCTTATTCCAAGCCTTGGAGTCGCCGTAAGCCCGAGCGCGTGGGTCAATACTCTGGGTGAAGTAGCATTGGCGGTAGCAAAAGCAAAATCAGTTTCTGCGCCCACAGGTATAGCTAATTTCTCTGTATCTGAACCAGCTCAAAAAATTGCTGATAGCTTGCTTTCTGGTTCTTCAAAGGCTGTATTACTAGGCTCTGCTGCAGTTGCTCATCCAGCATCATCTAATTTACACATATTGGCACAATTTATTGCTGATAACACTGGTGCTACTTTAGGTTTCTTGCCAGTAGGGGGTAACGCAGTTGGTGCAGCTCTCGTCAATGCGAATGGTGCTGGGATTGAGTCAGTACTCTCTGGCGATCGACGTGCAATGATTTTGATGAATATTGAACCCGATGCCGATTTACCTAATCCTGAGCAAGCGCGCGCTGCATTGGCACAATCAAATACCGTCATTGCCTTCAGTGCTTATAAGAGCGCTGATCTGCTTGAAGTAGCAGATGTTCTTTTACCTATCTCAACTTTTACAGAAACAATGTCAACATTTGTTAATGCAGAAGGTCGTGTACAAACCATTCAACCCTCTGTTAAGCCATTAGCTGACTCGCGTCCTGCTTGGAAGGTATTGCGCGTGCTTGGTGGTCTTTTGAGTCTAGAGGGTTTCTTATTGAATATGCCTGAAGAAGTATTGGGTGAAGCATTAAGTGAAAACTATTGCTCAAAATTAGATAATCGCTCGCATCTGAGCGCGCTGAGCAATGATCATCAGTTACCTTTGAGCGGTCTTGAGCGTCTGACAGATGTCAATATCTATGCTGGTGATCAAATTGTGCGTCGTTCATCTGCATTACAACTGACACGAGATGCTAAGCGTGGCAATCAAGTTGGCTTAGACAAGAAATTGTTTTCACAATTGGGTCTGAATGAAGGGGATCTAGTGAGCGTGACCCAAGGTAAACAGACCGTCAATATGCCGGCAACACTAGAAGCGAATTTAGCCTTAGGCGCTGTCAGAATTTCTGCTGGTACAGAGATAAGCGCCCAATTAGGTCCAATGTTTGGCCCATTAACGGTTAGCAAGGCATAAAGAAAGAGATGGATCATTTCTTGAGCCTTATTACCACTCAGGGCGAGTCTATTTTCGGCTCTCTTTGGCCACTTGTTTGGGCATTAATCCGAATTGTTGTCATCGTATTACCAATGTTTGCATGTGTAGCTTATCTAACCCTTTGGGAGCGCAAGCTTATTGGTTGGATGCATATTCGTCTTGGGCCAAATCGTGTCGGCCCCTTAGGTTTATTACAACCTATTGCAGATGCCTTGAAGCTACTGATGAAAGAAATTATTGCCCCTACTAAGGCTAGCAAGGTTTTATATTTCATCGCTCCGATCATGGTTATCATGCCCGCATTTGCGGCATGGGCAGTGATTCCATTCCAGGCCAAGATGGTGTTAGCGGATGTCAATGCTGGGCTTCTTTACATCATGGCAATATCTTCTATTGGCGTATATGGTGTTATTTTGGCTGGATGGTCTTCTAATTCAAAATATCCATTCTTAGGTGCAATGCGGGCATCGGCACAGATGATCTCTTATGAGATAGCGATGGGTTTTGCTTTAGTAACTGTTTTACTGACCTCTGGATCATTAAATCTCAGTACGATCGTTAGCTCACAAGGGCAGGGCTATTTTGCTGATATCGGATTGAATTTTCTGTCATGGAATTGGTTGCCATTGCTGCCAATGTTCTTAATCTATTTTATCTCTGGCGTTGCAGAAACAAATCGTCACCCA
>JABMMT010000350.1 GCA_013205155.1 Betaproteobacteria bacterium
CGAACTCGCGACCAACGGATTAAAAGTCCGCTGCTCTACCGACTGAGCTACCGACCCGGTAAAAGAGAAATTATAGCAAGAAGTTTGAGTGCATTCCGTAGGTCTGGGAGCTCTACCCCACAAGCCCTGTAGATACAAGTTCGTTATGAATTGCTTCTTCTAGCAACTGGTGGATTTTTGGAAAAATACTCCTTAATTCCCTTCAAAATTGCCTCTGCAATCCGATCTTGATAGCTCTCATCATTTAATCGTGCTTCTTCTTGTGGATTGCTAATAAACGCTGTCTCAACAAGGATAGAGGGGATATCAGGGGCCTTTAATACGGCAAAACTCGCTTGCTCTACCTTTCCTTTATGTAGAGGTGCAAAACCACCAATTTGTTTCAGAATAGAATTACCCACCTGTAATGAATCTTTGATTTGCGCTGTAGTCGACATATCTAATAATAAGTTTGCTACTTGTTGATCTTTGGTCTTGATATTGATGCCGCCAATCAGATCAGATGCATTTTCTTTATTTGCCATCCAGCGTGCCATTGAGCTACTAGCCCCAAGTTGCGATAGTGCAAATACTGATGCTCCTTTTGCATTAGGCTGAATAAAAGCATCTGCGTGGATCGACACAAATAAATCTGCCTCAACGCGTCTGGCTTTTTGTACGCGGACATTGAGCGGCACAAAGTAATCGCCATCACGTGTTAAAAATGGTCGCATATACGCCTCACCCTCAATCTTGTCACGCAGTCGCTTGGCAATCGAGAGCACCACATTCTTTTCTTTAGAGCCCATTGAGCCAATTGCACCAGGATCTTCGCCACCATGCCCTGGATCAATTGCAATCGTGATGAGGCGTTTATATTTTGCTGGGGCTGGGGTATCTTTTATTTCTGGTATTGCTTGGGCTACTGGTGCCTTGGGAATATCCTTCTTGGCTGCAAACTGCGCAATCAGATCTATTTCTTCATTAGACTTTGCTAAAGCAGATTCTTTACGTGCGCTACTTTTAACCAATTCCATTAAGGGATCTGGTGGGGTGGTGGGGTACAAGTCAAAGACCATGCGGTAGTTGTATTCAGCCACAGGATCTAAAGTAAAGAGTTGCGGTTTAATGGGTTCTTTTAAATCAAAGACCAGGCGCACAATCCCTGGCTGAAATTGACCCACCCGAATCTGAGAAACATAAGGATCGTTTGGCTTTACCTTAGCAACTAAGTCTTTTAGAGTGGGATTGAGCTCTAAGCCTTGCACATCAACTACTAAACGATCAGGATTAGTCAGAATCTGATGAGTAATAGGCAGAGCTTTATCAGACTCTAAAGTGATGCGGGTGTAATCTTCAGATGGCCAAACACGTACTCCCAAAATCTTAGCACCCCAAGCGATTTCAATTTCACCTAAGAGTAAAACAAAGCCTAAAAACTTCGTGCAAGCCTGAAGGTGCTTTCTTTTGGAGAGATTGATTTTTGGACTACGCATTTATGGTGTTGTATAGCCAGACATTGTTTTTAAAATGCTTATACCAAGAGCAGTTTTTGCTGCCATCAGAATTTGGCGCTCATTCTCTTCTATACCGGCGTTCAGATAGATCGCAATATCAAACAAGGGTAGAGTGTCCCCTGCTTTTTCTGGCCACTCAATTAAGCAAAATCCGGGTATATCAAAATACTCTTCAAATCCTGCTTCTTGCCACTCAAAGGGATCTTTCATGCGATAAAGATCAAAGTGATGCGCAATAAATGAGTGTTTTTCTATATTCAGTAGGTAGGGTTCGCAAAGCGTGTAGGTAGGACTCTTCACCTTGCCCTCATGCCCCATGCCTTGAATCAAGTATCTAGCAAAAGTAGTCTTGCCTGCGCCCAGGTCACCCTCAAGGGCAATATTGAGGTGCGCGCTTGGATTTTGAGTGAGGAACCGGCTTACGCTGGCAGCAAAATCCCTCGCAAGGGCGGCGGTGTCCGCTTCCTGCCTACAATGTTGCTCAATAGATGCCTGTGTTTTGCCCATTACGCTAGTTTATTCAATTATTGAGCTACATTCTGTATTGATCATGACTTTAAGTGCTTCCACTACTTCCTCAGAAGAGTCCAATTTGCGAAATTGGCTTGGGGAAGAGGCTGCAAAATTGGGTTTTGATCAATTACGAATTACCGATACTGACTTGGGTTCAGCAAATGAGCGCCTGCAACAGTGGCTAGCAGAAGGGCGCCATGGGTCAATGGAATATATGGAGCGTCATGCCGAGCTTCGTTCAGATCCTCAGTTATTGGTGCCTGGCACCGTCAGGGTCATTTGCGTATCGATGAGTTACTTGCTTCCAGAGGGTGACTTTGATCGAGAGTGGCAGCGCTTAAATGAGCCGACTCAAGCTGTAGTTTCTTTATATGCTCGTGGGCGCGACTATCACAAAGTATTGCGTCAGCGTTTACAAGAATTTGCTAAAACTATAGAGACAAAAATTGGTAAATTTGGTTATCGCGTCTTTACAGATTCAGCACCGCTAATGGAAGTGGAGTTAGCACGCAAGGCTGGTTTAGGATGGCGTGGTAAACATACGCTCTTATTAAATCGCCAATATGGCTCGATGTTTTTCTTGGGCGAGATCTTGGTCGATATGCCATTACCTCTAGATGAAGAGCAAGAAGAGCACTGCGGAACTTGTCAGGCCTGTATAGAGGTATGCCCTACCCAGGCTATCACAGCACCTTATCAATTAGATGCGCGCCGCTGCATTTCTTATTTGACGATTGAAAATCCTGGAGAAATTCCTATAGAGTTTAGGAGAGCAATGGGTAATCGTATTTACGGTTGTGATGATTGCCAACTAATTTGCCCATGGAATAAATTTGCTAAGCGTACCCAGCTATCAGATTTTGCAGAACGTCATGGTCTGGGTCATACCAGTCTGTTGCAATTATGGACCTGGACAAAAGCAGAATTTGATCAGCGGCACGAGGGAAGTGCGATTCGCCGAATTGGCTACATACGTTGGCGCCGCAACTTAGCAGTTGCGATGGGTAATGCGCTGGCTAGCCCTAATTTAGATAACTCTGAAAAAGAACTACTTCGTAATGCATTGCATGACGCTTTGTCTGGGGCTGAGCCCTTGGTGGCTGAGCATATTCAATGGGCGCTATCAGACTTAGTCTAATCAGCAGACTTTTCATCCAGCTTTACAATGAGCTCATGTCATCTGCTAAGCAACCTCATATCGACCCTAAAGAAATCACTTTAGAAGGATCGACAGTCGATCGTTTTAAAAGCCGTAGCGATGCCTTTTGGTCTGGCATGCGCGATGCCACAGGTGCCCCAGCGATGGTGCTGTTTGCAGGTATGGTGGGTTTTGGGGCAATGGGCCGCACCAATGGTGTAGATGGATGGTTTACAGTCCTCAGTAGCTTTTTGATGTTTGCTTTGCCTGGGCAGGTGGTATTAATGGAGATGGTGATTACGGGTTCATCAGTGGTTGCCATTGCATTAGCAGTAACATTGACATCCACTCGCTTTGTCACCATGACAGTGACACTCTTTCCACAGTTACACAAAAAAGATCGTAACCGCCATCTTTATGCCACGGTTCATTTGCTGGCCATGACAGCATGGGCTGTTTCTATGAAAGAGTTTTCTTCCATAGAAGTAAAGCATCGTTTAAGTTACTTTGTGGGTCTTGGCTTATTGTGTTGGTTGATCTCAGTGCCTGGAACTATCTTAGGCTATATTTTGGCGGGTTTTGTGCCAGCGGCCGTAACACTAGGTCTGGTTTTTATTAATCCTTTATTTTTCTTATTGACCTTTACTGAAGTAAAGCCCTGGATTAATCGCATCGCCATTTGTTTGGGATGCCTCTTAGGCCCTTTCTTCACCATGTTAGACCGCGACTCCAGTTTATTGACTACTGGAGTAATAGCTGGTGTGATCGCTTATTTCATTGACCGTAAATGGATTCGCAAGAAAGCGGGGCTTATCGGATGATGAATGCATCTCTTGAGGGGTGGGGATTATGGTTGGCACTTGCAGGCGCCTGTTTAGGTACGTATGTCTGTCGTGCGATGGGAGTCATGCTCTCAGATCGCATTAATCAAGACAGTGAAATCTTTCGTTTGCTGTCAGCCATTACATACGCCATGGTTGCAACCCTGACAGTCCGCTTGATTTTGTTTCCTGTGGGCCTGATGGCAACAGTTCCCGCCTGGATGCGGATTCTGATTTGTGTGCTCAGTATTGGCGTAATGGTTTCTAAACCCTCAAAACGTTTAGTGCCTGCCTTATTGACGGGCACCTTACTCATGGTGGGTTACGGCATCATTCGTTAAAGATGGGCTGCCAATATTCTGGCGATATGTACTGCTTCTCTTTGTGTTCCATCCGTAATTTGATGGCGACAACTAGTGCCATCAGCAACAACCCAACTATCGGGCGATTTGCGTATAGCAGGCAACAAGCTCGCTTCTGCCATTTGTTTTGATACTTCAATATGTTCGACTTCATAGCCAAAGCTGCCTGCCATGCCGCAGCATGATGACTCAATCAGCTTGGGGTCAGCATTAGGGATGAGTTTGAGTAATTCCATGGCTGGTGTGACTGCAGCAAATGCTTTTTGGTGACAATGTCCATGAAATAGCACGGGCTTGCTTGCTGCTTTGAGATCAAGCTTGAGCTTTCCAGCTTTCAC
>JABMMT010000351.1 GCA_013205155.1 Betaproteobacteria bacterium
GCTTCACCCACTGCCAAACTAAACAGCATGCCATAAGGCCGACATCCATCTACTCGCTCATACAAATTAGCCAGCTGCGAAGCCATGCGGGGGTTAATCTCAATGATCTTTAGTTGATCGACCTTCTGATCATATACAAACTCGATATTAAAAAAACCATGCTGATAATTTAATCCCTCTAGTACTTTTTTAGTAATATCCTTAGCTCGATTTTGAACCGCATCCGGCAACTGAGAGGGATACTCAAAACGCATAAATGCTTGTGTTTCTGGATACATGACCTCATCAATCACCCCCAGAAAATGCACTTCACCATGAATGCAATACCCGTCAATATTGAGTTGTTCGCCATGCATCACCTCTTCCGCCAGCAGTCCATTAGCATTCACATCCATCGGCGTAAATAGTGGCAGGATGTCGGCAAAGGGTTTAACCAATTTACGTATTAAAAATTCTTCAAAAAGGTTGAATGTAAGGTGCTGTTTTAATTCATCTGCGTTGTTAATTTGCCTTGCCAAAACAGAATACGTTGCCTTAATGGGTTTAATAAAAAAAGGGTAATCAAGCTCGACTGGCACCTGGGGATTAAATGGATAGGGGATATAACTAAAGCGTGGCACAGCATCGGGAGCTATCTGTTGCTGTACAAGTCGACCATAATATTTATGCTGACAAGCAATAATTGCCAGCGGATCATTTCCGGGCAAGCCTAGGCGCTTTGCTAATACGGCAGCGATTAATGTACCAAACTGCTCATGATTACTAACAATGCCATCCAAATCCATTGCGCGGTATTTGCGTTCTAGCTTGGCGATATAGCGCAGTGTATTGAAACTCAATAACCTGGCATTATCTGGAAAACGAAATAAGTCAAAGCCCTCAAAAAAGAATTGGTATTGGCTAGAATACTGCTGCGCCTGCAGCGCAATCTGATCCCAATCTTTTGCGAACAATATTAGAATTTTCTTCATTTGCATTGCTCAGGAACATAATCCGATTTGCTCTTGGCTTTCTGCGCCATTTTTTCAAACTGCTTTTGAATACGCTTATTCATAAAATACTCAATGACAAACATTGGGATTGCTGAATCTGGTAATAAAAATGCGGTGTAACTAAAAAGAGTGCCCCCCGTATTTGACGCTAAGCGCCAAGAGCCGCGGTACTCTTTAAGATATCCTTTAACTTGCCTTAGGTCCATGCCTGTCATGGGGTATTTTGTGTAATCGATCACCGAGTCAAATTGAGTTGAAAAGAATCCAATCCTATCTTCTATGTGCTGCTCAACCCGAACAGTATTTTCGGATAAGTGAGTGACCTTACTGGATTTAATCCCTTCAGTAGAACTGTCCTCTGAAAAATCAGTCAATAAGACATATGCTTGGCACTGGCTGAGAGGCGCAAAATAACTTGCCCGTACTTCAAAACCGTTATTGACCTGTGAAACCTGAATAGCAATCGCGCTATCAATACTAACTGCCTCAGATCGACTGTGCCAAATACACCCCCCTATCAACAACCACGGCAATAAGAGCTTTGCAGATAACTTCAATGAAGGGAATAAAGAAATCAGCAAGGCACTAAAAAGTGGTTGTTAATTCAGTCAGCCATTCTGGCGAATGCTTTAACAGGAATGCTTCTAATGGCTTATCTTGACCGGTAGTAACAAGCAAGCTAATTAGAATCAAAAATCCGCCTAAAAGTTGCTTACCCAACTTACCAGCGCTGCCCAAGCTTCCTTTTACTTTGAGCATGGCGTTACGTGATAACACTCCCAGCAGCGCCAATGGCAATCCAGCACCCAAACCAAAAATTGCCATTACCAATACGATCTTTCCTAAATCCTTGCCCTGACTTGCCAGTGTAATTGCCGCTCCTAATGTAGGTCCGACGCATGGCGTCCAAACTAAACCTAACAAAAAACCAATCAAGAATTGCCCAAATAAACCATCCATCGTGATCTTGGCCAGGAGCGAGTTACCGGCACCACTAATGCCGGACATGGCAACAGCAAAACGTTCCTGTAATTGGGTGAAGATTAGAACGATGCCAATGAGACCCATAATAATGGCGGCAAATAGACGAAACCCATCCTGGGCCAAACCAATACTGGAGCCCAAGCTGGCGAGGGCTGTCCCAATAATTGCAAAAGAAACAGTTAAGCCGCCCGCAAGAGCAAACGGACCAAAACGGTGTTGATTAGCAGCAGCGCCAATAATAATGGGAATCAAAGGCAATACGCAAGGGGAGAGCGTAGATAGCACTCCCGCTAAAAATGCAAAGGCAAAGGATCCAAGTCCAAAATCCATTAAATGGCTTGTCTCGTTAATTTAGATAAAGCAGCTTCCTTGGTATCGCCAGTAGCACGTGCCACTTCTTTTCCATTTTTGTATACGATGATGGTGCTTTGGGTACGCACTTTAAGAGTTTTTAATAGATCCTTTTGGTTATCGTAGTCAACCTGATAAAAAACAACGTTTTTATAATCAGGATCTTTTATAAACCCCGCAAGTATCTTATCTTGGGCTTTACACGTTGAACACCATTCTGCATGCGTAGAAATAACCGCAGACTTGCCTTGCTTTTCAATGTCCGCAAGCTCAGCAGGTGAGATGAGTTGACCTGCAGCAAACACAGAAGAGACGATAAAAAAACCGCCTGCCATGATGAATTTCCATAATGTATTCATTGAATTACTCCCGATTGATTTTATAAATCTAAATATGATGATATTACCTTGCAACTTAAATGATGTGAGCTTTGACAAAAAGATAAGGAAGGCTAACTGTAAAGCGTTGATTTTAACGGGTGGGGTAGTGCTAAGTTGGCCTACCCACCACGATTCAAACGTGCGACCTGGGCCTTGGGAA
>JABMMT010000352.1 GCA_013205155.1 Betaproteobacteria bacterium
ATTCGACGGGAATCAGGATTTTTCTTAATCGTCTCAATGACTTCTGTGATTTGATCAATATGCTGTCCATTTGGGGCAGGCCAAGAGCGCCATTGGTAGCCATATATAGGGCCTAACTCGCCATCTGGTGCTGCCCATTCATTCCAAATCGATACACCACGATCTTTAAGCCAATTATTATCAGTACTGCCCTTAAGAAACCACAGTAATTCATAGATGATGGACTTAAGGTGAAGCTTTTTGGTGGTTACCATTGGAAAACCATCAGCCAAATTAAAGCGCATCTGATGTCCAAAAACAGAGATGGTTCCAGTGCCAGTTCTGTCCGATTTTTGGACGCCTTTGGCTAGAACTTCTTTCATGAGATCGTGATAGTGGTGCATAAGAATTTGGCTAAAAATGAATGGTTATACGATAGCTTACTCGAATGTGGGGGACTTCACCCCAAGGACCTTATGAAGCTTTGTTGAGGTGGTTGTGTATTGGAGTTGAATTGGTTTTTCTGGGTTGAGATATTCTGCGGCAGCAAAGGCGGCTAAAGCAGCCTCATGAAAACCGGACAAGATTAATTTTTTCTTGCCTGGGTAGACATTGATATCTCCAACTGCATAGATTCCAGAAATGCTCGTCTCAAATTTTTTGGTATCAACAGTAATTTGTTTGCGATCAATTTCTAGTCCCCAATCTGCAATAGGTCCAAGCTTAGGGGAGAGTCCAAAAAAGATCAGCAGATCATCTAATACGATGAGTTCAGATTTACCATCAATACTAGTAAAGACGATTTCAGTAAGTTGGTTTTCGCGAGTTTCATAGCCTGTAATTTGTCCGATGAGTAACTCTATTTTTTTATCTGTACATAACTCACGCATTTTGGCGATGGATTTTGGAGCTGCTTTAAAGTCATCTCGACGATGGATTAGGGTAATACTCGCTGCCTTATCTACAAAATGTAATGCCCAATCTAGAGCAGCATCTCCACCACCACAAATCACGATATTTTTATTCGCAAATTGTCCTGGATCTTTTACACGATAGAAAACTTGCCGATCAAGAAAGGCGTCTAGGCCCTCAAGATTGAGAGTGCGAGGCTGAAAGGCACCAACCCCAGCTGCGATAAAAATAGTTTTACTGAGGAAATGCTCGTCCTTAGAAGTGCTCACCAGAAATCGACCATCAGCCTGTACCTTAAGTTCTGTAACTTCTTGCCCCAAATGAAATTGCGCACCAAATGGCTCAATCTGTTTTAGCAAATTATTGGTGAGTTCCCGGCCAGTGCAAACCGGAATCGCGGGAATATCATAAATAGGTTTATCAGGATAAAGCTCGATACATTGACCGCCTGCCTCAGGTAAAGAATCAATGACATGGGCCTTGATTTCTAATAGACCAAGTTCAAATATCTGAAAGAGACCTACTGGGCCGGCGCCAATGATGAGGGCATCGGTTTGTATGTGTGAGTGGAGCACAAATTCTCTAGGAGATTAGGTTTAACTTACTTCACTAACTGATCGAGCTTGCTTTTGACGTCTTTCCATTCATCGGCATCTGGAAGACCGGATTTAGACTTGGTAATTGATACCCAGTTAGGTGAGAGCTCAGCATTCAGCTTGATGAAAGCTTGTTGATCGCCAGGAACATCATCTTCAGCATAAATTGCATTCACTGGGCACTCTGAAACGCAGACAGCACAGTCAATACATTCATCTGGGTCGATTACTAAAAAGTTTGGACCCTCACGAAAGCAATCTACTGGACAAACATCAACGCAGTCTGTGTATTTGCAGCGGATACAGGATTCGGTAACAACGTAAGTCATGGTGTTCTATTTCAAGAGACCCAAGGTTGGGAAATTAGTCATAAAAATATGATTTTAGCTGAAATAGCGTAATTTTCAGGCAAAGCCCTTATTTTCCTAGAGGCGAGCGGTCTTTTAGCTATAGAAGACCCAATCTTCTTCTGTAGAGATTCTCACTAAGGAGGGGTCACCGTTTACCGCATTGATGCTCAGAGACTTACTTGCGGGAAAGAAAAATGAATATCAACATATCTTGGGTGATTTGATTGGTTTTACTAACAATGAATCTACAGACTGCCCACTATTGAAAGTAGCCTATACCCACATGGCAGTTGAAGGTAAGAATAAGCTCTAAGCAAGGGCTTTCCCTAGGACTTCACTTTTCCAAAGCTAAGCCTCAATTGATTACACTTTAGGCAGTGGCATTAATAAACCTCACTAGGAAAGAATGGATCATGGAAGAATATCGGCTACAGATCGATAAAACAGCAAAACCTTTATTGATTATCGATTACACCTTTGGAAGCGATCGTCAGCTAGAGTTAATGAAGTCTACTAACTTGCCTACTGCCTTGCAAAATGCCAAGGTAAAGACAGAGTTTGATTTAGCGTATGCATGGAGCGATTTTGCCCGTAAGTATTTAGAGAAAACAAAAGAGATTGCAGCAACCCCCATTTGCTGGCAAGGTCATTACGATCAGCTTGGTCGAGTGATGCTTGAAATGATGCGTTTGAGTAGAGATAAACAAGATATGGTGGGTCAGGAAGACGTATATGAAATTATTCCAAATCTAGAAGAAATTCCTTTCATAAGCAAACCCTCTCGTCTAGAAGATAAGATGTTTTGCCGAATCTGGCTCTCCTTAATTCGCCATCCAGCTTTTATTGAGATGGAGTTAGATGAAGATGAGTTGACATCATTTAACTACTGGCAAGGTTTATTTACGATCGCCTTAGGTAAAACGAATAGTGAGCTACTAAAACAGTCTGCTTAGTCCATTTTAGTAGTGGTAGTCGATGTAAAAAAAGCGCTCCGTTAAGAGCGCTTTTTCCTTTAGCAGAACTACTTGCTACCATTAACCTCCGTAGAGGAACTTTGGAAACCATAAGGTCATGCCGGGCCAAACGTACATGAAGACCATACAGGCAATGACGATGAACATATAAGGCATCATGCCTGCAAAAATCTGATTTAGAGTGACACCTGGCGGTGAAACTCCTTTGAGATAGAAGGCAGACATCGCAACCGGTGGCGATAAGAATGCTGCTTGCAGGTTGACAAATACCAAAGTACCCCATAACAGAGGATCGATTTGGAAATGCGCCAATAAAGGCAAGAAGATCGGCACGAAAATCACAATAATTTCTGTCCACTCTAAAGGCCATCCCAGGAAGAAGATGATTGCTTGAGAGAGCAGCATAAATTGGAGTGGCGTCAGATCTAACATCAACACCCATTTTTCAATGATCGATTGACCGCCTAAAATGGTAAACACAGCCGAGAAGAGTGCTGAACCTACAAACAACCAGCACACCATCGATGTTGTTTTAGCCGTCAAGAAAACCGCTTGCTTAGTGCGATCAAAGTTTAAGGTACCTGCCTGAAACGCAAGAATGAACGCACCTAAAGCACCTACTGCCGCAGATTCGGTGGCGGTAGTAATGCCTAAGAGGATGACGGCCAAAACTAAGATCGTCAGAACACCTAAAGGCATGACAGACTCAATCAATAGCTTGAGAATCTCAAACTGTTCCTCATCTAACTTAATGTAGTAATAAAGGAGTAGCAGGCTGAACAGGATGCAGGTCAAACCATAATACAGCTCGAAGTTTTCTGGCGGTCCCGCTGCAGCTTCTGGAATGCTACCTTCAGCTGGAGGTGCGTCCCCAGCGGCAGCATCCAAGGCAACCAAAGGAGCATCTGCTTCGGGCTCTTTTAATTTGTTTGTATTGGACGTGACATCAAGAGGTGCTAAACCTTCTTCAACAGGTTCTGCAGTGCTACCAGTAGCTTGAGCAACTTGAGTGACTACTGGAACATTCAGAGCATCTCTTTCATTTTGTTGATGGATGATGACATACCACCATACTCCCCACAGGGCGACTGCGACCAAAATCAATGGCGTTAGAACTGCCAGTACATTCTTGAAAATGCTCTTG
>JABMMT010000005.1 GCA_013205155.1 Betaproteobacteria bacterium
ATGGTCTAAGCGCATGGGTAAATCTAACCCTATGAAAAGGGGTGCTCATTACCATCTGGTGCTTTGGCGATCTTGCCCATAGGTGCCTTAAGGTTAACTCATGCGCATATTGGTGACTGGTGGAGCCGGTTTTCTTGGTTCCCACCTATGCGACCAGCTCCTGGCTATGGGTCATGAGGTAGTTTCAGTTGATAATTTTTATACAGGCAGTCCAAAAAATCTCGCTCATCTTCGGGATAACCCAAACTTTGAATCTATTCGCCACGATGTGACAATTCCCCTCTACCTTGAAGTGGATGGCATTTTTAATTTAGCCTGCCCTGCCAGCCCAGTGCACTATCAAAATGACCCAGTGCAAACACTGAAAACAAATGTTCATGGGGCAATCAACATCTTAGGTCTGGCAAAGCGCACTAAAGCACGAGTATTACAGGCTTCAACTTCAGAAATTTATGGCGACCCAGAGGTCCACCCCCAAGTTGAGGAGTACTGGGGAAAAGTAAATCCAATCGGCATCCGCGCTTGTTACGATGAGGGAAAACGAGCAGCGGAAACTTTGTTCTTCGACTATCACAGGCAGTACAAGGTAGACATTAGAGTTGGGCGGATTTTTAATACTTATGGGCCAAGGATGACATTAAATGATGGACGCGTGGTTACCAACTTCATTACACAAGCACTTCGCAACGAGCCAATCACGGTCTATGGAGAAGGCAAGCAAACTCGAAGTTTTTGTTATGTATCAGATTTAATCAATGGGTTAACAGCTCTTTTCTTTGCAGATTCGATCTATCAACCGATAAACCTTGGGAACCCTATCCCAATAACGGTGCTAGAACTTGCCTCTGAAATCATTAGACTTACGAAATCAGAAAGCAAAATCGTATTTCTTCCTATTCCTTTGGATGATCCTCAAGACCGAGAACCTGAAATATCAAAAGCGAAAAAGCTTCTCGGCTGGGAACCAAAAGTTTCAAGAGAAGAAGGCTTAATTCAAACTATCGAAGACATTAAAAGGCAGATGTCACTGCAATAATCATTTGGTTCAATAAATGAGTCAACTCTATTACTTAACTTGGTTTAGTAGCATATATCAAAAACATTCCGCCGTTCTTATTTCCAAAAATTCTCTTCAAAACTGAGTTAGAGATAAATCGGTGTATTGAGAGAAGGATTGGTTTATTAACTCTCTTGTCAATTGCCCTCGGAAGTTTCAAATAAGCAGTTCCTACCGTTTTGATATCCTTAAAGCCCGCATTTAACAAGAGGGTTTCAATATCGCCAACCGTGAAGTGAAAGTTGTGATTGTGCCCATGATTATCCCTAATTTGGACCCTTAGAAAGCTAATTACTTTTCGATACCAACTATGTGAATTGCCAAGAGTGATTCCAAGTAACCCACCATTTCTTAAAACTCGATAACTTTCCTCAATAACTTTCTTAGGATCCATAACGTGATCCAACGTTGCAGTAATTTCTATTGCGCTGAACTGACTATCAAAAATTGGGAGATCCTCGGCGATTGAGCGGATAAGATAAGTAGTGATATCTGATTTAGGAAGTTTGGCATTCTCAAGATCCCAGATTCCAGTGTTTAATACCGCGAACTCATTAGTTTCAACCGATAGGTACTCATGGGTTCTTGAGGACCCACCGCCGCCTATTGAAAGAATAGACTTTGCACCAGAGAAAACGTATCTTGAAACTTGTAAATCCAGGTACTTCCATTCGTGAATAATAGTTTTAGTAATTAACGGATCGGTCTCATAATTCCATGCATAATCAAGCTCTAGATTTACTCCTGATTTTTCAAATTCTTTGAGTTCAGATCCGCCCAAAAAATCATAAATTCCACTTTTAAGGACATACTCTCTGGAAAAATCTAGCTCCATTTATTCACCCCCTCACAAATTACAGTTCACGGATTTGAACCTTAGCGTCCCTTTGATTAGATATCCGTCAACAACATCATCAATACAAGCCGAACCCGGCTATTGGCGTTGTGGCCTTCGCCTTTGAGCGTTATCAGGTGGCTGCCAAGAATGTATTTACTCAGGCTCTTAGCCCACTCGTAGGGCGTTGCTGGGTCTTGGGTGGTGCCAATGACTAGGACCGGTGTGGCAGTTTTAAAAGACCAAGTACATAAGCCGAAAACTCAGCGAATACTCCGACGGTATCGGTGAGAAGAAATTAATGTGGTATGAAAAGGTGAATTTTAGGATTTATCTTGCTAAAACACACATCAACGCTTCAACCGTCAGCAATGGCGCCGCGTTATGACCCAAATTAACCCTTGCTTCCATAAGGGCGCCTATTTTGCTTATCGTTGCCTGTGGCTTGTTGCTCGCGGCATAAGTATGAATCTCATTTTCAAGCTCTTTATTAATCAGGCCATCATTGCTGCCAGCCTGCACCATCATGACATCACGGTAGAACGTGGCAATATCTAACAAAGCTGC
>JABMMT010000353.1 GCA_013205155.1 Betaproteobacteria bacterium
ATAAGATAAGTACTTTCCTGATAGCACTACCTGGACACGATCCCCTTTAGGGTCTGGCTCACGCTGAATATCCATTGAGAAGTCAATCGCACTCATAATGCCATCGCCAAATTCTTCATGAATCAACTCTTTAATGGTTGTTCCATATACGCTCACAATTTCATACCAGCGATAGATTAAGGGGTCGGTTGGCACGGCTGTCGGCAATGAGCCTTTATAAGGAACGATTTGCAACCAGGCCATTTCTTCATCGGTTAAATTAAATAGCTTCCCAGCAGCTTCAGCTTGCGCTTTGGTAAAGGTCATTTGACCTAAACAACCTGCTGTTACCCACTCCTTTGACTCACCAATGGCCTTAGCAATATCACTCCACTTCATGCCATTACGTACTTTTGCTTCAATAATTTTTTGTGTAACAACTGAACGATCCATCTTTTTCTCCTGAGTGTTATGTTTCAATTTATTGGGTAACTGGGGTTTGTAGCCCTGGGCATACTAATATTGGCTGATAGCCCTCTAACCCTCCAATTGAACCTTTGGCTTGCAAATCCTTTGAGCGATTCACTAAAAAATCAACCAAATGATTTCGCATCGGGTAATACATCGGATCATGATGCAAACTTGCACGCTTTCGATTCTTAGGTAAAGTATTGATAACAATTTCAGCAATACGTGCATTTGGCCCATTACTCATTAGCATAATTTTATCTGCCAATAAAACTGCCTCATCCACATCATGAGTAATCATAAAAACAGTTTGTTGAGTTTCACTGCAAATTTTCAACAACTCGTCCTGAATGACTCCTCTTGTGAGGGCATCAAGAGCTCCAAAAGGCTCATCTAGTAATAACATTTTTGGTTCGATTGCAAAGGCCCTCGCAATACCTACCCTTTGTTTCATACCACCAGAAAGCTCAGATGGTTTCTTATTTTCCGCATTAACCAAACCAACCATAGCTAAATATTTTTTAGAATGCTCTTTAATTCTTTCCTTAGACCAATCTGGAAATTTAGACTTCACAGCAAAAGCAACGTTCTGCAATGTGGTCATCCAAGGCATTAAGGCATGCCCCTGAAATACCACTCCCCGATCTAAACTGGGACCCTTAATTTCACGACCAGTCATATAGGCATAGCCACCAGTAGCATCTTCAAGGCCGGCTAAAACATTCAGAATAGTGGTCTTGCCACATCCAGAATGTCCAATAATGCAAACAAACTCACCTTTCTCAATCTCAAAATTAATACCTTCAAACACTGGTGGCGCATCAAGATTAAACGACTTACTGAGATTCTCTACTTTTAAGAATGTATTTTCAGTCTGCATAGGAAACCGCCTTTTGTAATTTAGCAAATGCCGTATCGAGCAACATGCCTACAAA
The DNA here is from genome assembly GCA_013205155.1 of Betaproteobacteria bacterium. Taxonomy (GTDB): domain Bacteria; phylum Pseudomonadota; class Gammaproteobacteria; order Burkholderiales; family Burkholderiaceae; genus Polynucleobacter. Next base: position 1,383 of record JABMMT010000353.1, read on the forward strand.
ACCAATCATGACAATTGCAAAAATCACACTAGATATAGCCAAATTATTCCATTCGTTCCAGAGAAAATAACCAATCCCTGTTCCACCAACTAGCATTTCCGCTGCCACAATGACTAGCCAAGCGATGCCCATTGAGATGCGCATACCAGTCAAAATGGTTGGCGCTGCTGCTGGCAAAATTACTAGGAACGCCTTACGCAAGGGCGAGACCTCCAGCGTCTTCGTAACATTCAAAAGTTCCTTACGAACGTTAGCAACCCCAAAAGCAGTATTCAATAACATCGGCCACACTGAGCAGATGAAGATCACAAAAATGCCTGAGATTGAAGAATCCTTAATCGTATAAAGTGCAATAGGCATCCATGCTAATGGTGATATAGGCTTTAGTATCTGAATGAAGGGGTTAAATGCTTCATAAGCTAATGGGGACATACCAATCAAGAACCCAAAAGGAATAGCTACCAACATCGCTAACAAAAATCCCAAGCCAACACGCGCTAATGAATATGCCAACTGAATCCCAACACCTTTATCATTTGGACCATTGTCATAAAAGGGATGCGAAAGTTGTTTATAGAAAGTCTCTCCCATTTGAGTGAGTGAAGGAAATCCAGATTTTTGTGCCGTCTCACCACTGCTACTTTGACCCATTAGCGCTTGGTATTCGCTAGATCCAGAGGCAGTTACTGGGTTAACAACTACTTTTGGCACTGTAGAGATATGCCAAATTAATAAAGCCGTGAGTAAGATCAGTAGCGAAAGGATTGCGCCTTTCGCTTTTACAGATAATTTTTTCATAAACGATCTTTCTTAAGCTTTGCTTCCAGGAAAAGACTTCAGGTAAGCAACAGGCTGACTAGGATCAAATTCTTTGCCCATGATCTTGTCCTTTTTATAGCCCGCCTTAGCCAAGGGTGGAACAGCAATTCCTGTCTCACCCATATATTTCTTAGCATCAGTCAAGAGAAATACTTTCTCAGACATATCTTTGTAGTTCACATCTCCCTTTACATAACCCCAACGTTGCATTTGGGTCAACATCCAAGTGGCCATGGAATACCAAGGAATCGGATTGAAATCAATCCGATCAGGTACGTTTTGAACGTTACCCAAACCATCGGCGAACTTACCTGTCAGAACTTGCATGACGACTGTCTCTGGCTGATTAAGGTAATTAGGAGCAGAAATAACCTTAGCGATCAACGGCCTATTGTTTGGATCACGAGCCATCGTAGAAGCGTTGAGGACAGCACGATATAGGGCGGCAAATGTATTGGGATTCTTCTTAATAAATTCTTCAGAGGTACCAAACGCACAGCATGGATGTCCATCCCAAATATCCTTAGTCAGGAGATGAATAAAGCCCACTTCATCGTAGACTGCACGCTGATTAAATGGATCAGGGCCCAAGAAACCATCAATATTGCCAGCACGTAAGTTGGCAACCATTTCTGGTGGAGGTGTTACACGAATCTGAATATCCTTATCTGGATCTAAGCCTGCATTTGCTAGGTAGTAGCGCAATAAGAAGTTATGCATGGAATACTCAAATGGAACAGCAAACTTCATACCCTTCCAGTTTTTAGGATCGCGATTGTCTTTATGCTTATTGGCTAGGGTAATTGCTTGACCATTGACGTTTTGAATAGTTGCTACACGCATTTGACTAGGATCAGATCCCAAGCCCATCGACATTGATAGCGGCATAGGCGAAAGGAAATGAGATGCATCATGTTCTTTGTTTAGCATCTTGTCCCGAATCAAGGCCCAACCGGCAGTCTTATTCAAAGTGACATTTAGACCCTGCTTCTTATAAAAGCCCAGGGGGTCTGACATGATTAGTGGAGTTGCACAGGTAATCGCAATAAAACCAATCTTCAAATCCGGCTTTTCCAATGGCGCCTTTTCTTGCGCCATCGCTTGCAAAGAGCCAATCGGCAAGAAGCCAGATAATGCGCTCATTGCACCACCAGTACCAACCGCCTTCAAAAATGCACGTCTACGATCTTCTTGAGGAAACAATGCCTTCACTAAACTGGCCTCTACAAAATCGGCACTCATTTTTTCTTCATCAATCTTTGCCGATAGGTCAAGCACATGATCTGCATCAGATGCATGGCGACCACAGCTACAGCGGCTACTAAATAAAGGTCTATCAGGATCAAAAGGGCGATATGAATTCATTTGTATCTCCAAGTGGTTTTTAGTAATTCGATTCAAATTAAAAAATCTATGTCCTATTGTTATCAAGTTAGCAAGGGCAGTTCTTCAGTGAATGCACCAAATCCTACCGAGTAGGTTTTCTGTGCACCAAATAAGTGAATATCAATTTTTAATGTCGAAAATGATGAAAACCTGTTTTAAGGAGACTTAATGCGGAATCTGAGCTGAATAAGATCCTCTAAAGTTGCCCCAAAATAGTGCGCAATTGAATTCTTAAGCCTCTGTGACTATCGAACCAATGGGTAAGCTTGACTATCAATAGCTCCACAACGAAAACAGAAGGCATTGGCAAAATCATGGAACAAAAACTACCGCTACCTCCCTTTACTAAGGAGACGGCCATTCAAAAGATTCGTATGGCTGAAGATGCTTGGAATACGCGTGATCCAGAAAAAGTTTCTTTGGTTTATACCGAAGATACGATTTGGCGTAACCGCTCTGAATTTCCCAGGGGGCGTGAACAAGTCAAAGAGTTTCTTCGCCGTAAGTGGGTAAAAGAACTTGATTACAGACTCATTAAAGAACTATGGGCTTTTACAGATCATCGCATTGCCGTTCGCTTTGCCTATGAGTGTCATGATGACTCAGGCAACTGGACCCGAAGTTTTGGAAATGAAAATTGGGAGTTCAATGACAATGGTTTTATGATGCGTCGCTTTGCTAGCATCAATGATTTGCCAATTAAAGAGTCAGATCGAAAATTCTTTTGGCCTCTGGGTAGAAGACCAGATGATCATCCCCTTCTAAGTGACTTTGGTTTTTAATATATCAAGCTAAGCACCCTAAACCTTAATTACTTATCCCAAAGGCTCCATTCTAGAGATGGGGGTGAAGCTTGAGTCCAAGAGACAGGATATTTTATAGAGCCCACTCCTAGTCGACTCCAAATATAAGCAACGACAAAGATAATGGTGACGCCAGATAAGACCGATATTCCCAAATGGATAAAGTCAGCATGTCCATGGATCATGATCAGCGGGTTTGCTCCAGCAGGGGGATGGACACATCGCACTATTAATAAGACAGCAATCGTCACCACTACCGCAAGCACATAAACCCAAAAAGCATCTCCGAATAATTTGTAGGCAATGATTCCAATAAGGGCACTAATTAAATGGGCACCAAAGACTGCTCTTGGTTGTGCAGCTGGTGCCGTAGTCATCACAAATAAAAATAAAGCAGTTCCACCTAAGGATGCCAACATCAGTGGAGATAAAACGTTCGTTGCCCATAAAGCCAAACTAATGGCTACTGAAGATCCCAGTAAAACCCATAACAAACGCAGAACTAGAATTTTCAAACGACCTCGTCGTCTTCTATGATTGCCCAAGTACTATCACCTAATTTTTTGACGGCCATTAAATAATTCCATCCATCTGGAATACCGCAGCTCCAATCTTTAGGGCCATTTTGAATCAGTAGATTTGTCTGATTACGCTCATCGTAATAGAGGTGATAAATTTTTCCATGAATAGGGTTAAAACCAAATTTAGCGCAATGAACCATTTCGGTGGCATCTAATCGAGCTTGTAAAGCTCTTGCTTGCTTCATGAGAACTTCAGCTTGCTCCATGATACGGTCGTATTCTAGTTTGGCATTCTGTCTTGCGACATTCACTGCCTTATCTTTTTCTTCAACCACCTTAATGGGGGCAAAAACTGGTGCACCAACCTCCATTGGGTATTCAATACCGGCATGCCTTGCTGGATCAGTATCTTCTATTCTCATCTTGACTCCTAATTCCTTAATAAATAACGTAATCTTTTTTAAAGCCTATGCTTTTTAAGCTTTAGTCTTAACCAGCCATAAAGCTCCTGGTCCAAATACTCTAGAAATTGCATGTCGATTTTTTGCAAAAAAACGGTAGCCCATCTTTAAAATTGGTTGCATTGATTTTCTAGAAAAAATCCATGCTAATGTTGGTAGATCCGCCCTACGATATGCCTCAGGGAAAACTGTTACACCATTAATCAGGGTGCCATCTGCGTATTGCCCATACATGGCAGCTAGAGCCTCTTCGCAGGACACCCCTACTTTCAGAGGATCGTAAGCTTTGGAATTGATGTCCACAAAACCTAATAAGTCTGCCTGATTACGGCCTGACAAAAACAGAATCTCTGCCTGACATAAAGGACAAGCACCATCATAAAAAAGGGTTAATTTTTGAAGATTCTGGTCCATTGAGTAATTTTAAGACTTATTCAATAAACTAGCTGAGGTCCTATATATATCTAAGAATATGGATATCACAAGGAATTCATACTGGAATTCATTAAATGATCGGCAAAATTAGGCAAAAATTGATCTCTCTTGAGCCTGTTTTAACAAAGCAGGATCCTGTTTTGCTATGCCCGATATGTGACAGAGCTATTCCTAGCTCACAAAAGGATGCGCATCACCTGATACCAAAGTCCAAAGGTGGTAAAGCTACAGAATACTTACATCGTATTTGCCATAAGCAAATTCATGCATTATTTACGGAAACAGAATTAGCAAATCAACTCAATCATGCTGCCATTCTCAGGGGGCATCCTGATATGCAAAAGTTTATTCAGTGGGTGAAAACTAAGCCTGATAGCTTTTATGAAAAAACACGCAAAAGTAGTCGCTTAAAAAGTTCTTAAGCGAAAGATTACCTCTGATCGTAATCCTGACTTTTTCAGAGGTGATAGTTTTGCAGCTTTCTTGCCACCGTCCTAGTAACAATTCCTAGTCTTTTTATGTTCATGATGGTCTTAATCTTGTCTCTATTGAATATTTTTAATCTACAGTGACATCTGCACTCTTAACCAACTTTACCCAAAATTTTTCATCTTCAGACAAAAATTTTGCAAACTGTGCTTGTGAGGTAGAGAGTGAAACATCAGTCCCCTCTCGTGCTAACGAGGCTTTAACATTGGGCTGCTTTAAAGCCTCTTGAGTAGCCTCATACAACTTTTGCACAATGGCTGGGGGAGTACCAGCTGGTACAAATAGGCCATACCAAAACTCAATTGCGTAGTCTGGAAGACCTGCCTCTCTCATCCCAGGAAGACTTGAGGCAAGGGGTGAACGCTCTTTTGCAGAGATCGCTAGCCCTTTTAAACGCCCTGCTTGAATCATCGGCAAAACTGAAGGGGGAGTACCAAAGGTCAGTTGCGTATCTCCAGCGATTACTGATTGAATCGCTAAAGATCCACCACGAAAGGGAATGTGCGTCATTTTGACATCCGCAATCTGACTAAATAATGCCGCTGCTAAGTGAGGCGCAGAACCATTTCCAGAAGTGGCATAGTTAAGACCGCCTGGATCTTGCTTCGCCTTAGCAATTAACTCTTTGACAGAGTTAATTCCAGTAGCAGGATTAACGGCAATCACCACTGGTGAGCTCGTAATTTTGCTGATCGGCTGGAGATCGCTTGGCTTGTAGCCCAACTTGGGATTTAGCGCTGGATTCACAGAAATACTACTTGGGCTAGCGATGAGGATGGTGTATCCATCTGGAGCAGACTTAGTCACTTGCTCAGCAGCAATACTGGAGCCAGCGCCTGGCTTATTTTCAATCACGATAGATTGACCTAAGGCCTGACCCAAGGGTACGCTGATATTACGAGCAACATAGTCTGCTGCACCGCCTGGCGCAAAACCCACAATTAATTTAATAGGTTTGTTAGGATAGGGTTGCGCTTGAATATTGAGAGAAGTCATCCCCATCAAGACAAATAGTAATAATTTAAATTGAGACATTAGCTTTCCTCCTGTGTTCCAGCCAAGATAATTTTCCCAAGATGCTGGTTTGCATCCATCATAGACTTTGCTTCAACTAGTTTATCAAAAGAAAGTGTTTGATAAATCATAGGCACAATCTTCCCAGATTCAATCAGTGGAAGAATACGCTTTTTAAAATCAGGCATTGCGGCTGCCCGTTGCCCTGCTGTACGTAACTTATTCGATACGCCAAATAACTTCAAGCGCTTGGCATGCAGAGCTTCAATATCCATCTCTGCTTTTAATACGCCGTCTACATACCCTACAGTAGCTAAGCGACCCTCAAAAGCCATTACCCGAATACATTCGGCAAAAACTGATCCTCCAACCGTATTGATTACTAAATCCACCCCCCTGCCATCAGTCGCCTTCATCACAGCATCATAAAAATTAGGTGCTCTAGTACAAATTCCGAGATCTAAACCCAAAGCGTTAAGCTGGTCTAGCTTTTCTTGGGATCCAGAAGTGCCAATCACTTTTGCACCTAATGCTTTTGCCATAGATAAAGCGGAGACGCCAACACCTGAAGTCACTCCGGTAATAAAAACCCATTCACCAGGTTTTAGCTCTCCCTGAACTACCAGCATATCAAATACCACTAATGATGTTAGCGGTACTCCGGCAGCTTGATTCCAGTCTAAGGATGAAGGCATCATCATTGTTTCTGGTTCAGACATTAAAGCGTATTCAGCAAATGCTCCTGGACAGCGTCCCATTACTCGATCACCTGGCTTAAACCCAGTGACGCTCGGCCCGCAACTCACGACCTCACCTGCAGCTTCCATGCCAATTTGCTTGGCAGCACCCGCCTTATGAAGGCCATGACTCAGAATAAATTCACCGCGATTTAAACCGGCTGCCTTCACTCGAATTAATAGCTGATCTGAGCCGGGCACTGGTCGCTCAACCTCACGGAGACTGATATCGGCATTTACGCCATCACTTTGCATCCAATATGACTTCATCTTTTACCTTCTAATATTATTATTTGCCGCGGAATGCGGGCTTGCGTTTTTCCATAAATGCAGGACGCCCTTGTGAAAAACGGGATAAAGCAGAGGAAGCTGGCATGTGAGGCATAAAAATTACTTAATTATGAGATGAAATTGATATTAAGCCGCTATTTGGTTCTTTAAAACTTGTCCGCTGGCAAACAAGCGGAGATTTTCAACAAACAATTCTAAAACTCTGGCCTCGTTTCCTGCTGAGTGTCCAGCTGAATGAGGGGTAACGATGACATTTTCCATGCTCCATAACGGAGAGTCAGCATCTAAAGGCTCAGAGGCAAATACGTCTAAATATGCGCCAGCTAATTTCTTACTTTGTAAGGCGGTGATTAATTCAGCCTCGCAAATAATTTCTCCACGAGCAACATTTACTATGCGAGCACCATCGGGCAACAAATCAATCACGGATTGGTCAATTAAATTTCGGGTTTCCTTACTTAAAGGACAAGCCAGAATGAGCCACTGAGCCTGTGGCAGAACCTGTTTTAATTGTGCAATGTGAATCACAGTAGAAGCAGAGTGTTTTTGTTCTTTTAGAGCATCATTAAAAGCAACCAAGATCGTTTTTACTCCAAAGACCTCTAATACTTTAGCAATACCGCTCCCTATAGGACCCCTACCCACGATGACAGCTGTCTGACCGCTTAAGTCTGGCGGTAATGGGTAATTAATTAAGGAATCCCAACGACGTTCAGTTTGGGCTTGCAACATTTTGGGGAAATGTCGTGCCAACATGAGAATGCCGGTAATCGCAGTTTGCATCACAATCGGAGCATTGACGCCCGATGAACCCGTGATGGTCACTCCTTGTTTCATGAGATCAAGATAGATTTGACGATCAGCTCCTGCAGAATGTATCTGCACCCACTTTAAATCCGAAGCATTTAAGAGTAAATCATAAAAAGACTGGGTTGATGGGATGATTTTCTGCTTTGTAGAGGTAGCAGTTACATCTCGTGATATCAAAGCAGCATCAAATTGAACCCCTGGTTTTTGTTCTTCGCTATTCAGCAACTCAATAGCAATATCTGCTTGCTGATGAATGAGTTTTTGCAAATCAAAAAATGATTTTTGACTAACGAGAATGCGAAGTGATTTTTTAAATTTTTGGGAAGTCATAAAGGCGTGTAGGGTTAGCGACCAAGGTAATAGTCTTGCTTGGATAAGTTTATGCACTTACCCATAATGAGCAAGAGAGCAAGATAAGCACAAGGGTTCCCCTTCTGGAAAAAGATATTCTGCATTGATGTCTTCAATGTTTAGCGATAATGCTTTTTATATTTTTATTTGTATATGTATTTCTACTTATTGACTGCTATCCGCCAAGGGCCACATGCTTCACCCCAGTAAACCATGCTACTTCAAATTCACAATTCTCCACTTAGTCTTTAAAGCTCGGATCCATACTTTCTACAAACCTTAACAAGCCTGGCCACTCCATCAAACCATATGGACGACGAGTTTGAGGCTGGTAGTTCATATAGGTCTCTTCCAATACGGAGGCTGGCACTTCTTGTAAGGGTGTATTACAAGCCATCGCCGCTAATTGAGCTCGACAAGACATTTCAAGACGATGCTTCCAATTAAATGCTTCACCTACAGTTCTACCGACAGTTAGTAAAC
>JABMMT010000354.1 GCA_013205155.1 Betaproteobacteria bacterium
ATTTTATTTGTTGGTACTAAGCGCCAATCACGCGAGATCATTGCTGAAGAAGCGACTCGTGCTGGTATGCCTTACATTGACAGCCGTTGGTTGGGCGGCACGCTGACTAACTTCAAAACTGTTAAAGGTTCTCTTAAGCGTTTGAAGGATATGGAAATTGCTAAAGAAGCCGGTGACTGGGAAAAGCTTTCCAAGAAGGAAGCTTTGACGAATGATCGTGATCTCGACAAATTGCAAAAAGCGCTTGGCGGTATCAAAGATTTGAACGGCGTTCCTGATGCTATTTTTGTTGTGGACGTTGGTTATCATAAAATTGCCATTACCGAAGCGATCAAATTGGGTATTCCAGTGATTGCAGTTGTGGATACCAACCACTCACCAGAAGGTATTGATTACATCATTCCTGGTAACGATGACTCTAGTAAGGCAGTAACTCTCTATGCTCGTGGGATTGCTGATGCGATCCTTGAAGGCAAGGCAAATGCAGTACAGGAAGTATTGACTGCCATTAAAGATGGTGAAGAAGAGTTTGTTGAAGAAGGGAAAGCTGAATAATGGCTGCTATTACCGCTGTAATGGTTGGTGAGTTACGCGCCAAAACTGATGCTCCGATGATGGAGTGCAAAAAAGCTTTAACTGAGGCTGCTGGTGATATGGCTAAAGCAGAAGAAATTCTGCGTGTCAAGCTAGGTAGTAAGGCTGGTAAAGCTGCTTCTCGTGTTACCGCTGAAGGCATCGTTACATCATTTATCGATGGTAGCAACGGGGCCTTACTTGAAGTGAATTGTGAAACTGATTTCGTTTCAAAGAACGATGACTTTTTAGCTTTCACTAATGAATGCGTCAAGTTAGTTGCGCAGAAGAATCCAGTCGATGTAGCCGCTTTGCTTGCACTGCCAATGAATGGCCAAACTGTAGATGAGGTTCGTAGCGCATTGATCGGTAAGATTGGTGAAAATATCATGCCACGTCGTTTTAAGCGTTTTGCTGGTGGTGGTCAGTTGGCTTCTTATTTGCACGGCACACGTATTGGTGTGATGCTTGAGTTTGAAGGCGACGAAACATCTGCTAAAGATGTGGCAATGCATATTGCTGCGATGAAACCGGTAGCTTTATCTATGGCGGATGTTCCTGCTGAGTTAATTGCTATTGAGCGTAATGTCGCAGTTCAAAAAGCTGCTGAGTCTGGCAAGCCACCTGAGATCGTTGAAAAAATGGTCGAGGGTTCTGTCCAAAAATACCTCAAAGAAGTGTCCCTACTCAATCAATCATTTGTTAAAAATGATAAGCAAACCGTCGAGCAAATGCTCAAGGCTGCCAATACCAACATTCAGGGTTTCACAATGTTTGTGGTTGGCGAAGGGATTGAGAAGCGTCAAGACGACTTTGCGGCTGAAGTAGCTGCGCAGGTTGCCGCTGCCAAAGCAACTGCTTAAATAGCTATTCTGGCCTGGCCCACTAGCTTGGTAGTGCCTCATAGGGCATAGAAACCTTGGTTTCTATGCCCTTTTCTTTGATCTATCCCAAGCCCTTTATAATTTGGCAGAGATATTAAAAAGCGCTTAAAGATCAATAAGCTAAGCAAGTAAATTGCTGGGCAAATTACGGAAAAATAAGATATGCCAGCCTACAAACGAGTCCTCCTAAAACTATCTGGTGAAGCCCTTATGGGCGATGATGCTTTTGGGATCAATCCAGTCACAATCGATGCCATGGTTGCAGAAATTGCAGAGGTTGTGAATAGTGGGGTGGAGTTGGCCATTGTGATTGGTGGTGGGAATATTTTCCGAGGTGTCGCGGGTGGTGCAGCAGGTATGGATCGAGCAACGGCCGACTATATGGGTATGCTGGCTACCATGATGAATTCTTTAGCACTACAGGATGCATTGCGTCAAAAAGGTGTTGAGGCTCGGGTTCAGTCTGCCCTCAGAATGGACCAAGTGGTAGAGCCCTATATTCGCCCACGCGCTATTCGTGCGATGAGTGAAGGCAAGGTAGTTATTTTTGCAGCAGGTACAGGCAACCCTTTCTTTACGACCGATACTGCTGCAGCCTTACGGGGCGCTGAGATGGGTGTTGAAATCATGCTCAAGGCTACCAAGGTTGATGGTATCTACAGTGCCGATCCTGTGAAGGATCCTAAAGCGACTTTGTATAAGACGATTAGCTTTGATGAGGCACTCATTAAGAATTTACAGGTTATGGATGCAACTGCATTTGCGTTGTGCCGCGATCGAAAATTACCAATCAAAGTATTTTCAATACTCAAGCCTGGCGCTTTAATGCGCGTAGTGCAGGGTGAACCTGAAGGTACTTTAGTTCACGTTTAATAGGAGGCTTGATGTCTGCAGCAGAAATTAGAACAAATACCGATCAAAAGATGCAAAAGTCTCTTGACGCATTAAAAACCAATTTGGCAAAAATTCGTTCTGGACGAGCCAATCCTGGAATTTTGGAGCATATTCAAGTCGATTATTACGGTAATCCAACTCCTTTAAGTCAAGTAGCTAGCCTTGGATTAGCTGATGCTCGAACCATTAACGTACAGCCCTTCGAAAAGACCATGGTTGCGGTGATTGAAAAAGCCATTCGTGACTCTGACTTAGGATTAAATCCGGCATCACAAGGCACAGTCATTCGTGTACCAATGCCGGCTTTGACTGAAGAGCGCCGTCGTGAATTAAGCAAAGTAGTTAAAAGTGAAGGTGAAGAGACGAAGATCGCAGTTCGTAACTTGCGACGCGATGCTAATGAGCACCTCAAGCGTTTAACAAAAGACAAAGAGATTTCCGAGGATGAAGAGCGTCGCGCAACTGATGATATTCAGAAGATGACCGATAAAGCTGTAGTCGAGATTGACAAGATCATTTCAGACAAAGAAAAAGAGATCATGACGGTTTAAAGCCAGACTGTACCCCCCATCCTTTATGACTAAACACCCTAGCTCAACCCTGACCGTTCCGCAAGCAAGCGCGATACCGCGCCATATTGCCATCATTATGGATGGCAATGGTCGTTGGGCTAGGAATCGCTTATTACCTCGAGTAGCAGGCCATGCCGAGGGTTTGGACGCAGTTCGTAAAATTGTGCAAGAGTGCCGTCGTATTGGCGTCGAGTATTTAACGGTCTTTGCATTCAGTTCTGAAAATTGGCGTCGTCCACCCGAGGAAGTGAGCTTTTTGATGAAACTCTTTCTGAAGTCTCTTAAAGGTGAAGTTTCGAAACTGGCGGAAAATGATATTTCATTACGCCTGATTGGTGATATCAGTCGCTTCGATTCTTCAATTCAGGAGATGGTGCAATTTTCTGAGCAGAAAACGGCTGGATGTAAGAGTCTGACATTTACGGTTGCAGCTAACTATGGTGGTCGTTGGGATATATTGCAGGCTATGCGTCAATGCTTGGTAGCAAATCCAAACTTGCAGCCAGAACAGCTTACTGAAGAATTATTACAGCCCCATTTATCTATGGCTTACGCCCCAGAGCCTGATTTATTTATTCGCACTGGTGGCGAGCAACGAATTAGTAACTTCTTATTGTGGCAGTTAGCGTATACCGAGTTGTACTTCACGGATGTTTTGTGGCCAGATTTTGACGAAACCCAATTACATAAAGCCTTTGAATGGTATAGCCAAAGAGAGCGCCGCTTTGGACGGACTAGTGCTCAGCTTGCATCGAAAGTCATGAGTGAAGCTGTTTGATTTTTCCTGTAGATAATTCATGTTAAAAACTCGAATTATCACTGCCGCTATTCTTTTGGCAGTCTTGCTGCCAATCTTATTCTGGCTACCCTCCATCTATATTGCTATATTTTTCTTAGTAGCTCTATTAGCAGCTGCCTGGGAGTGGAGTCGTTTGCTCTATCCTCAGGTAGGGCGGGCTGCCTGGCTCTATGCTGCATTTTGTTTGGCGATTATTTTATTTTTATTGGCCATGCAAAATGTTGCCTGGCAATTCGCTATATTGTTATTGGCAGTGATTTTTTGGTTTTTCTTGGCCCCATTTATTTTGGCTAAGGGTATGCTCGTTTCTCTCGATCGGCTGAGACCTTTTTATGTAGTACTCGGGCTTATTTTATTGCCTGCAACTTGGTTTGCTTTGGTCTTTTTGCGTGATCTCGGGCTAGTATTTTTACTCAGTACGATGGCTTTTGTTTGGATTGCTGATATTGGCGCTTACTTTGTTGGCAAGGCCTTTGGAAAGCACAAACTTGCAGCACAAATTAGTCCTGGGAAATCCATTGAGGGTGCTCTGGGCGGCTTATTACTTTGTTATGGCTATGCTTTACTCTGTGTATTCTATTTACCATTTGAGTCCACGCTATTTGGTGCTTGGGCAATTCGCTTTGGATGGGTACTGATGTTCCTGATGGTGACTGTCTTAACAGCGTTCAGTGTATTTGGTGATTTATTTGAATCTCAACTAAAGCGCATGGCAGGTGTTAAGGATAGTAGTCACTTATTACCAGGGCATGGAGGTGTGCTCGATCGTGTCGATGCTCTGATTCCGACCATGCCAATTGCGGCCTTACTTGCGGGACTAGTGTAAGAGTGATGAGACAAATTTCAATTCTAGGATCAACTGGATCTATTGGCGTTAATACCTTAGATGTGATTCGGGCCCATCCAGAACGCTTTAAGGTATTTGCTTTAACTGCTAGCAAGCAGGTCGAATTATTGGCGAAGCAGTGTATTGAATTTTCACCTGCCCTTGCAGTCATTGGTGATGCACAAGGGGCTGCACGCTTAACGGCGTTACTGCTTGAAACAAATAGCCGTACCCAAGTTTTGTATGGGCCAGATGCATTGGTGAATGCAGTGACCGATTCTGGTTGCGATACGGTGATGGCTGCCATAGTTGGGGCCGCAGGTTTGGTTCCCACTTTAGCTGCCGCAACAGCTGGTAAAAGAGTTTTGTTGGCTAATAAAGAGGCCTTAGTGATGTCCGGCCATTTATTTATGCAGGCCATGAAATCTGGTGGTGGTGAGCTCCTCCCAATTGATAGTGAACACAACGCCATCTTTCAATGTCTGCCACCTCAATTTACTAAAGTATCACAAGCTGCTTTAGGGGTTGAAGAATTGTGGCTCACGGCTTCTGGAGGTCCATTTAGAGATAC
>JABMMT010000355.1 GCA_013205155.1 Betaproteobacteria bacterium
ATTGAGTGGTTGGAAAGTTGTTGGAACAATCCCACACACAATTGGAACTGCGCTACAAAATACAGAGGGCTTTAATAGCGTGTGGGCCGGCGGAGTCGGTGGCTCAGTAATTGGCGCATATGTACTGCTTGAACTTGAAATCACTGCCATTAATCTAGAGATGATGAAGGAAGATATTTTGGAGTATTTGGAAGAGACGGTCTAAAGAGAGCCCTTTAGTCCGTCCACACAACCATCAACGTAATCAGATTTATTTGATTGGGTATTTTCCAAACCAGCTGATACGCCTGTGATCATCCAGGTTGCTTCACAGTATGCCAATACATCTTTGGCTGAAAATTCCCCTGAATTGAGTTTGCTAGTAATTGTTTCTATTCTTGGCGTAACAACAATTGCTAGTCTGCTTAAGAAGCTAAAGCCACACTTCCCTCCCTAAGGCGAGAGAGGCTCAAAGAGCGCTATGGCCTTATCTAGCTCCATCTTGCGCCCATATTTATAGCTCTTATCAAAGACTATTGCTCCGCTGGTTCTAAATGCTAAATAGATCTCGCCATAGGTTTTAGTCGGATATGCCGAAACCATTGCTATCCACTTTGCTGCAGCAATTTGGGTGGAAACAGATGTGCCAGAGGCGAATCTATAAGCCCCTGCCGGTCCCACAGTGGCAATATCGCCCAAGACATAGAAATCAGTAAGCGTGCGATCCATATTTGAGTAGGAAGTGATCTGATCTTTCTCATTAAGGGCTCCCACTGCAACAGCTGAAACTATGCAGGCTGGGAAATCGATTCTATTTTTATCTCCCGCATTACCGGTGGGAAAAAAGACTGGAATATCTAAATATTTTAGGTCAAGTATCTTCTTTTCAAACGTTGGTGTTGATGGACAATATTTGCTACCGTTTTTCAAAATATGGTGGCCTTGCGACATGGAGATAGCTTTAATGTTGTATTTCTTGGCATTGAGCTTTGCCCAATCCAAAGCATTCATTACCGTGTTCTCTGAAACATTCAGACGGGCGCCATTTCGGTTGTTGCCATGAATGCGTATAAAAATGAACTCCAGGCTTGGGTTCTCATTCATCGCAATTGCGGCCATCTGGGTTCCGTGATCAAAGCCGTTGAAGTTAATTATCGAACTTGGCACCGTTGCCGTGCCGGGGCCTTCTTGGAAATTTGTTCCATTAGGGCAGGTATACCAATCCATGATGCACACTTCGTGAACCAAGTGATTAGTAAAAAGAGGCATGGATGAATCAATGCCAGTATCGATAATGACTAGGCGGGGCGCTACTGCGACTTCAGCCGTTGCCGAGGGTAATAGCCCTACAAGTAAGCAAACAA
Source organism: Betaproteobacteria bacterium (assembly GCA_013205155.1). Classification (GTDB taxonomy): domain Bacteria; phylum Pseudomonadota; class Gammaproteobacteria; order Burkholderiales; family Burkholderiaceae; genus Polynucleobacter. The sequence goes on from JABMMT010000355.1 coordinate 1,344, forward strand.
GTAGGGCTAGACCACGGCCAGTTTTAGCTGACAGCTGCAGACCAATCCGCGCTAGAAGTGGAGATGGGTAGAGCGGTGAGCAGAAGAACTGCAACGGAGAGTGCGAGGGACTTCTTCATTAATCCAATACATCTCTACAGCTACTCACACCCAACGCCATCACCATCTCTATCCAATCTGTGAGGATCCCCAGCAATGCGCTGCACAGGTGCAAGACCTAGTGCGCGAATGTCAGGGCAATCTAAATCAGGTGGATACATCGGGACACAGCCTGCATAGTTTGGATCACAGTTCCCTCCTGCATTGGGAAGAATGGTGAGATTCGATTGATTAGAATCGGCTGCTACGAGTATTGAGCCAGATGAAAACGCAGAAGTTGGATCAAGAATCGCACTGGGGCATGCACCCCACACACCTAATTTCTCTTTTTGAGCTTGCTCAGCAGCAGCAATTAATTCTTGCGCATACTTACCTTTTTGCCCGCTATAAAAATATGGGGCTGCCGCACCACGTTTTACCAACTCTAAATTAACGTTCATATCTCCTTTAATGACATAAGCCAGTTCGCGCCCATACTGGTCTTTGCTATCACTCACTGGATCTTGCTCAAGATAAATACCATCAAATGTTCGTAGTTCTTTACTCATCCCTGTTGGAATTTCCCGATTTTTTCCAAGAATGGCAATGAGTTCAGACTTTGCCTCTTCGGCATAGCACTCGCCTTCGCTCAGTTCAGGTGTATCGATTTGAAGCAAACGCACCGTTGCTGAAGAGGTTGTTACAAGCGTATCCCCATCAATTACTCTTTCTATGGTTGTTTCTTCTTTAGCACAGCCGCTTAATAAAATTAGGGTGCACAAAAACGAGATTAATAGCTTGAACTGGGTGATTTTCACCTTAAACCTATTTTCTGCTCGTGCCAGTAGCTAAAAATAGCGGATTGAGGACTGAATCCATCGAAACACGGTTATCCATTAAGGGTTATTCTTGTATCAATCACATATTCGACTTATCCTTAAGCACCGAATCTAAGTGAGGTTATCAATATGTCATCTGACCAGAGCCCTAATACTTGGGCAGTAAACAGTAATCAGAGTCTACGTCTAGCAACTTTTCAGCACAGACTTGGGGCACTTGCATTAGATACTGTGTTAATCATGGTGACTCTAGGAATCGGTTGGATGATCTGGAGCTTGGTCGTTTGGGGAGATGGACAAACCCCAGCCAAGAAAATCCTTAAAATACGTGTCTATGCAGCAGATACCCAGCGCCCAGCAACTTGGGGGCATATGGCAATA
>JABMMT010000356.1 GCA_013205155.1 Betaproteobacteria bacterium
GCATTACAGCGCCCAAAACGTTTCTTTGGTGCAGCTCGTAATATTGAAGAAGGTGGATCTCTTACGATCATCGCTACTGCCCTGATTGAAACCGGTAGCCGTATGGATGATCTGATCTATGAAGAGTTCAAAGGTACCGGTAATATGGAAGTACACCTTGAGCGTCGCTTGGCTGAACGCCGTGTTTATCCATCGATTAACCTGAATAAGTCTGGTACTCGTCGCGAGGAATTGCTGGTCAAGGCCGAAAACCTCCAAAAGATCTGGGTACTACGCAAATTGCTGGCCGACATGGACGATATCGAAGCGATGAACTTCATTGTTGACAAGCTCAAATCGACTAAAAACAACGGTGAATTCTTCGACTTAATGCGTCGCGGAGGCTAATTTAGGAGTACGAGGGGCTGTTTTAGGCCCTTTTTACTCCCCAAAGACGCGCTTTGTTGTTGATTTCATGGCATAATTTTGCCTTTACTGCTTTTAAAAACTTGGGAAAGTATTTAGGTTTATTAGCTTAAACGGCTCCCCGCTCATAGGACTCAAAATGAAACCTGGCATTCACCCCGAATATCGTGAAATCGTCTTTGTAGACGTTTCCAATAATTTCAGCTTTAAAACTCGCTCCACCATGAACACTAAAGAGAAAATCAAGTGGGAGGATGGCAACGAATATCCATTGGCCAAGATCGAGACCTCCTCTGAATCACACCCTTTTTACACTGGTACCCAAAAAATCATGGATACCGCTGGTCGTGTTGAGAAATTCCGTCAGAAATTCGGTACCAAAGCGGTTGCTAAATCTACCGGTGATGGCGTTGCTAAAACCGCTGAAAAAAAAGCGGCTGCTGCAGAAGCGAAAGCTGCTGAAAAGACATCAAAGAAGAAGGCTTAATACCCTTCGATTCGTAGGGTGTGGCCATAGCCCCCCTCTGAGATAATCAAGGCAGCGTTTGCTGCCTTTTTTATTTTTTGTTTTATTTATTGTTTTAGCTTTAGTTTTAGTTTTAGTTCTAGCTTTACCCTTAGTTTCACCTTTTATAAAGTACATGGTCAAACTCACTGCCGCCGCCACTAAATCCATTCCGCGCATTATTATTTTTGCGTTAACTTTGGTTTATGGTTTTTCGGGCTTGTTCTTTCGTGACCCCTGGAAGAATGAAGATGCGATTGGCTTTGGTGGTATGTGGACTTTATTTCGGGGTAATTCCATTGACTGGATTGTTCCCCACCTAGCAGGCAGAGATATCTCACTAGGCGCCCCCTTACCTTATTGGATGGGTGCAAGTCTGATCGAACTCTTTGGGCCTTGGATTGGCGCTGCGAATGCTGCACGTTTATATTCTGCCATTTGTTTTTTTGCAGCCGCAATAGCCATTTGGTATGCAACCTATCTTCTAGGTCGTCGTCATGAAGTTCAGCCAATCGCCTTAGCTGTTGGTGGTCAACCAGATCTGAAAAGCTATGGTATGACTTTAGCTGATGGCGCACTGTTAATTTTCCTTGCTTGCGTTGGTCTTGCACAGCGCGCCCATGAAACCACACCAATGATGGCGCAACTGATGGGCATCAGCATCATGCTGTATGGCACTGTTCGCGGCCTTGATAAACCTTGGCAAGGTGGTTTTTGGACTGGTCTTGGGGTTACTATTCTTGCACTCTCAAGCAATCTAGCCTTAAGCTTGATTGTGATTACCTCCACTATCATTGCAGTGATTGCTAGCAATGCGCGATTGCGTTATCGCTGGACTATTACAAGTACTTTTTTTGGTATTGTTGGCGTTCTAATCTGGCCTGCACTTTGGTATATCTCTGATATTTCGCCAGAGTGGCGACATATTGCTCAAGAAGGCTGGCGTAATACACCAGAGATGCGCTTACTCCCTGCTTTTGAATCCCTTGAATTTTTAGGCGTGAACTTTTGGGCATACGCATGGCCGGTTTGGCCACTAGCAATGATTTCCTTAGCTCACTGGGGTCGAACTAAGGAGTCTGGTGCTTGGCGTGCGCCCCACCTGTGCATTCCGCTCTGTCTATTTGTAGGCTGCTTTATTTACGTGTTGTTCCGCAGCCAAGCCAATGAGCATGACCTCATGATTCTGATTCCCAGTCTATCGATTATTGCGGCATTTAGTCTGCCCATTTTGAGACGCAGTCTCATTAGCTTTATCGACTGGTTCGCGATGTTTAGCTTCACCGTGATCGCCTTAGCGATCTGGATCATTTGGATCGCTAAAGTCACAGGCTATCCAGAACAAATTGCCAATAATGTGGCGCGTTACTTGCCTGGCTATGAAGGTCAATTTAATCCATGGTCTTTTATTATTGCAGTTGTCATTACAGGTTTATGGTTGATGATTGTGCGCTGGAGAACCTCCCGAGCACCAAAAGAAATCTGGCGCTGCTTGATCATTTCTGCATCAGGCACTACCTTGATGTGGGTTTTATTAATGACGCTATGGTTACCAACCATTAATTACGCTAAAACGTATCGTCATGTATCCGCTCGTTTAGTACAAGCCATGCCTAGTGATGGTTGCATTGATACGAGCAATTTGGGTTATGCCCAGCTTGCCTCTTTTAACTACTTTACGAAACTGAATTTACGTGATGATCCAAGCTGTCCATGGCTCTTAACGCATAGTCAATCAGAGGCATCAGCATATGCACGCCTCAATAATAAAAAACTTACTCTGTTATGGGAAGATCGACGCGCCTCTGACCGTGATGAACGTTTACGTCTATACGAAGTTATTCCGGAATAAGACGTGCTGCAATTTAGATTATCGCGCCTGCGCGAGGATGTTCCTGCCCTACTTAAATTAGCAGGTCCCTTACTGATCGGTCAACTGGCTGTGATTGCCTTTGGCGTATTAGACACTGCGATGACCGCACGCTATTCTGCTGAGGATCTAGCCGCGCTTGCGATGGCCTCAGCAATTTTTATCAGTATTTATGTTGGACTCACTGGCGTTATCTCTGCATTAGCACCAATTGCTGGCCAGCTCTTTGGCGCTAAACGATTTGATGAGATTGGTGAAGAAGTTAGACAAGCGACTTGGCTAGCAATTGGACTTGCCATATTAGGTTGCATAGTACTCATTAATGCAGATTATTTACTGAGTATTTCACGTGTCAGTATTGATATCGAAGACAAGGCAAAGTTATATCTCAACATCCTGGCAATTGGTCTTCCAGCCAGCATGGGAATGCGCGTCCTGATGGCACTCCATAACGCAGTCTCTAGACCAGCAGTCATCACGGTGATACAACTGATTGGGCTAGCGTTAAAAATACCACTCAACCTACTCTTTATTTATGGCGGTTTTGGCATAGAAGGTATGGGAGGCCCAGGCTGTGCAGTAGCCACCGCGATCATCAGCTGGCTCTGGCTCATCATAACGCTCTGCTTCGTTGTATTTGATCGCTTTTATCTTCCCTTTAAAATCTTCAGTCACTTTAGCGCTCCAGACTGGCATCGTATCTGGACCTTACTGAAATTAGGCGCCCCGATTGGCTTTAGTTATTTAATTGAGGTCACTTCATTTACTTTCATGTCGCTATTTATAGCTCGGCTGGGTATCACTGCTTTAGCGGGCCATCAAATCGCTGCCAATCTGGGCACAGTCATTTATATGGTCCCACTTTCTTTATCGATAGCTACCATGACTTTAGTATCCCAATCGATTGGTGCTGATAAGCCTGAACGCGCTGAAGAAATTGGCTGGTCCTCGGTATTTTTTACTACCGGGCTTTGTATTGTAATTGGCATTAGCGTTTGGGTTTTTCGTATACAACTACTTGAGCTTTATGACCCGCCAATAGAAGTAAAAATCTTTTCGATTCCGCTCTTTTTGTTCATTGCCTTTTATCAAATGTTCGATTCCTTGCAAGTAACAGCGGCATTTATTCTGCGCGCCTACCGAGTTGCCTTCTTGCCCATGGTGATTTATGCAGGCTCTCTCTGGGGCGTTGGTTTGGGTGGTGGTTACCTACTAGGCTTTAATGTATTGGGCAATACTCCAGACTTCCTACAGGGTGCTAATGGTTTTTGGGCTGCCAATAGTATTAGTTTAGGGCTAGCTGCCTGCTTACTGCTCTATCTATTTAGAAAAACGGCGGCACGCTTTGAAAAAACGCATCCGCCGATTACAGTTTAGTGAAGTGCTGGCTTAGCGAAAGCTTGGTACCTGATTGCCTTTAGCATACATACATTGTTGATAAGCAATGTTGTATTGAACTTGTGCTTGATTTTGTTTGCCAGAAGCATTCATAGAACCCATCGCGGCGCCCCCTAATAATCCAACGCCAGCGCCTGTTCCAATGTTGGTATGACTGCCACCTTGAATGACGGCGCCAGCCACTGCACCAAGTGCGGCGCCAATAGCTGCACTAGTTGCTGCTTCTTTAAGTGCAGCATCACTAGTGTCTTTTACAGAATTGGCTGCAAAGGTACGGCACTGCTGATCTTCTTGCTGAAATATTTCAAATGGCTTGCCTGCACGCGGCATAACGGCAACTGTTGGGCCTGTTGGCGCTGAAACACAAGCACTGAGTATGGTTACCAAAGTAAAACTGAGCACTACCGCTGATGTAAAACGTTTCATGTCATACCTTTAAAAAATGGTGCACTCAAAAGAACTCATTAGGTATTTTAAATACCTTTAATACTGAGGTCTTACCGGCGCTACGCCACTAGTCGGAGGGTTAGCAGCCTGAGCTTGCCAGCCTGTTGGGCACTCTTGGACATAAGGAAAATATTTGGCGCTGGCCTCGCAGTAATACCAAACGGCTGGTTGTGGCTGTGCAGCCAAGACCATCGGCTGCGGAGGAGAAACATAAGCCACTACTGGTGGCGCGTAATAAACTGCTGGGGGATAACCGTAATAGCCGGCACCCGCCCATTGCCCTCGCCAACCACCGCCGTAACCACCACCATAGCCATAGCCACGACCCCAGCCAGGACCATAGGCTGGCCGCCAGCCGCCACCATAACCATAGCCACCTGCATATCCGCCACCTACGCTGACATTCCAAGCTACATTGCCAGCATTTGCTGCAATAGGGCTTAAGCCAACTAAGCCAGCAAAGACGATACCGAAAACAAGGTGTATTTGAATCTTTTTCATCATCGACCCCTCTGTTTGGTCTATTAAAACCGCTTGCTACTTTGACTATGAGCCACTTTTATCATGCTTCTTACTTCTATAACGCCCGAAGGGGTAGCAAGCTGACACAAATGACTAAATTTATTGTTCTAATTTTGCGCCAGATTTAACAATGACTCTACCCCACTTGCTGGACTCCGTAGCAATCAATTTAGAGAGTTCTTGAGGGCTTCCAGGGACTGGATCTAGGCCACCCGCCGATAATCTGGCTTTAATCTCTGGGTTATTGAGGGCCTGGCGAGTGAGCTGATTTAGACGCATTTGAATATCTGGGGGTAAATTGGCTGGCGCCATTAAAGAAAACCAAGAAATTGCCTCAAAACCAGGTAGACCTTGCTCAGCTAAAGTTGGAATTTCAGGGGCTGCTGGAGAACGTTTTAAGGAAGTCACTCCCAAGGCCTGAACTTCTCCTGCCTTCATTAAGGGAAGTGATGAAGATAAGTTATCAAAAAGCATGGTGATACGAGCACTCACTAAATCAGGCAGAGATTGCGCACGGCCTTTGTAGGGAATATGTCGTATTTGTACTCCCGTCATATCTTTAAAGAGTTCACCAGACATGTGTAGCGACGTACCGATTCCGGAGGATCCAAAGGTGAGTTGATTCGGTTTTGCTTTAGCAAGCTCAACTAACTCCTGCAAATTGGTGATACCCAATTGCTTACTCACAATCAATACATTCGGGGTGCTTGCCAAGAAACTAATCGGCGTGAAATCCTTTACGGGATCAAAAGACAATTTGTCATAAAGCGCGCCATTAATCGCATGTATTCCGACGGTGCCAATCAGTAAGGTATATCCATCAGGCTCACTCTTAGCAACAAAGTCAGCGCCAATATTGCCACCAACTCCTGGACGATTCTCAACCAATACAGGGACATTCAAATTTTTCTGCCATTGCTCAGCCAATACCCGCGCCAAAATATCTGGCGCCCCTCCTGGAGTAAAAGTAACAATGATCCGAATCGGCTGCTTAGGCCATTGAGTCTGTGCCTGCACCCCACTTTGCAGAAATCCAAATAGCACAAGCCAGACAATCAAGAGCCGTTTAGCTGCTATCAAGAATTGCATGTTCAAGTGAACTTAAAAACCAAAGTAGCTGCGTAACCAAATCCACCCTGTATAGGACACTGGATCATCTGGACAAGAGCCCACACCACATTCAAGTAAAGTAGATATCAAATTAGCCAAGACTAAAACGATAAATAGAATGACTACAGTATTCGCAAACCAAGATCGTGAACGAACATCACGATTAGGCAGCATTAATAAAATTGCCAGTCCCGCTAATAGGCCTACATATCCAACAAATGCCCAGGTATAAAAATGGAGCTCTAGAAATGTTGCGCCGTAACCCTTGTCTCCAGGCAAGATGTGCAAGAACACCTGACGCAAAGAAACCATCATGCCAACTAGGGCACCCAGAATACCCCAGCCATAGTGGGCAGAATGAGCACCACATCGAATATTAAGCACGAGTGCAAATCCAATAATGACAAAGCCTATACGCTGCATCAGGCAAAGGGGGCATGGGAGTTCGCCAAAATAGAGCTGATCTACAAAGGCGTAAGAAAGAACTCCCACTACTGCTAATAGGGCTAGTTGATTACCC
>JABMMT010000357.1 GCA_013205155.1 Betaproteobacteria bacterium
ACCATCGCATTACAGATGCCAAGCATGGATGCAGAAGGTCATGTTGGTACCCAAGAGCGTAAATTAGATGTCAGTATTCCCAAGGGAATCAAAGCTGGTCAAAATCTTCGCCTGTCGGGTCAAGGTGGCCCCGGTATGGGACAGGGCGGCGCTGGTGATCTCTACCTAGAAATAGACTTTCACCCCAACCCCATCTATCGCGTAGATGGCAAAGACGTCTACATTGATATTCCACTTGCACCCTGGGAAGCAGCTGTAGGCACCAGCGTGAACGTACCCACTCCTGCAGGCTCGACACTAGAACTTAAGATTCCAGCCGGTACTGTGGCTGGCCGCAAGATGCGCCTCAAGGGCAAAGGTATCCCAAGCGCAGAGCCGGGAGACTTGTATGTTGTTCCAACCATTGCATTACCGCCTGCACAAACTGATGCGCAAAAAGAGGCCTATCAAAACTTTGAAAAAGCCTTTGATTTCAATCCAAGAACTCACTTGAAGGGATGATGAAGATGACACAGACTAATATCACCTGGATCGAAGGTAGCATTGTAGAAAATGAATTACAGATGACTATTGTGGAGCTCTCTCATGCCTCACGTACTCCCGAAGAGATGATCATGTCTTGGGTATCAGAAGGTGTTTTAAGTCCTTCTGGCTCAACGCCTCAAGATTGGCGCTTCAGTGGGGACTCGCTGCGCAGAGCAAAAACCGCTGCGCATCTCACTCATGATTTAGAACTCAATGTTGCTGGCGTTGCCTTAGCATTAGAGCTGCTAGATGAGATAGCACAGCTGCGCACTCGCCTACAGACTTCTAAATAAACTAAGACTCGGAACGACTTAAGAGTTTTTCCCAACGCTGCAGTTTTTGATCGAGTTGCTCTGTAATCTCTGTCAAGCGTGCCTGCATACTGGCAGCTAACTCAGGTTCATTTTTATATAGCTCAGGCTTACTCATTGCAATCCCAATATCGGCTTGCTCAGTCTCTAAGCCCTCAATTTGTAAAGGCAAAGCCTCTAACTCTTGACGCTCTTTGCCATTGAGTTTTTGCGCTCCACCCTGATTAACTGCCTTTGTTACTGGCTTAGCCTCAAAATTAGTCTCGACTTTTGGAGGTGTTGCACTTTGCGTTTTAGCATTGGCATTAGCTGCACGAATTTTGTCAGAGCGGGCTTTCTGAATCTTCCAATCCTCATAGCCACCCTCATACTCACGCCAAAATCCATCACCTTCATTAGCAATAATGCTGGTCACCACATTATCTAAAAAGTAACGATCATGACTCACCAAAAAGACGGTGCCCTTGTAATCCTGAAGTAACTGCTCAAGCAGATCTAAGGTATCAATATCCAGGTCATTGGTTGGTTCATCTAAAACTAAAACGTTTGCTGGCCTAGCAAACAAACGAGCCAAAAGTAGTCGATTACGCTCACCTCCCGATAAGGTGCTCACCGGAGAATTGGTACGCTCAGGAGCAAATAGAAAGTCACTCAAGTAACTCTTGACGTGTTTTTTATTGCCGTTGATTTCAATCCACTCACTACCTGGGCTAATGTAATCCTCTAGTGAAGCATTGAGATCAAGCCCTTCACGCATTTGATCAAAATAGGCAACCTCAATCCGAGTACCCATCGTAGCTGTACCAGAGTCAGGCGCAATCGTGCCTAAAATCAACTTTAATAAAGTCGTCTTACCTGCGCCATTAGGACCAAGCAAGCCCACCTTATCACCACGCAAAATAGTGGCCGTGAAATCCTGCACGATTGGACGATCGTATGCTTTAGAAACATTTTGTAAGTCGGCAACAATCTTTCCGCTGCGATCACCTGCTGATACTGCCAATTTCACCTGACCAATGGCATCTCTGCGCTGCGCACGACTCACTCGTAAATTTTCTAAGCGCGCAATGCGAGCAACACTTCGAGTACGGCGAGCCTCTACCCCTTTACGAATCCATACCTCTTCTTGAGCCAATAATTTATCGGCTCTGGCATTAGCTAAAGATTCAGAATTGAGCTCTTGATCTTTCAGT
>JABMMT010000358.1 GCA_013205155.1 Betaproteobacteria bacterium
CAGCCATTGGGGCAGCATCTTCTAACATTGGCAAGCTTTGTAGATTAGTCAAACTCAGATCATCTAAAAATTGTTTAGTAGTAGCGTAAAGACCAGGACGACCAATCGTTTCTTTATGTCCAATCACTTCTACCCAGCCACGATCTTCCAATTGTTTCATAACATTACTACTGACTGCTACACCGCGAATTTCTTCAATCTCACCCCGGGTAACGGGTTGACGATAAGCAATGATGGCTAAGGTTTCCATGACAGCACGGGAATACTTTGGTGGCTTCTCAGGAGTCAAGCGATCAAGATACTCACGCATCGATAGACGACTTTGGAAACGCCAACCAGTGGCAATATGCACCAGCTCCATCCCCTTGTCATCCCATGCCCGCTGAATCTCCACTAATACTTCATCGATACCAGCATTAGAAATATCCTCAACGAATAAACGAGACAGTTCAGCAATGGTAAGCGGCTCCTGCGCGCACAGGAGAGCTGTTTCAATTACGCGCTTGTTGTGATCATCCATAAAAGTCGGGCCATCAGGATTACGCCTGAGATAGCTTTAAAAAAATGTATTTCAGTAATGGGTTTGGGGTGTTCTTAAGTTACTACGGACAACTAATCTCAATATTTCTAGTTGGAAGGCATGTCCGTACCGAAACGAAGTACTTTTCGTTCACCGAGCACTTATTATAAGGTAGGCTCAATACAATAGCCAAATGAATGACTTTTTAGACCGAACCCCCTTTATACAACTCGATTCCCAAGGAAGACGTCGCGTCTTGAGACTTGGAATTAGACTGGGCGCCCTTCTGGGAACAGGAAGTCTGAGTTCCTGCGGTATTTTTAGCCCTCGCAAGCCCGTTATTGGTCTAGTTTTAGGGGCTGGGGCTGCCCGTGGGTTTGCCCATGTAGGAGTGATCAAAGCTCTGGAATCTCAAGGTATTCGGCCTGATCTGGTGGTTGGCAGTAGTGCTGGTAGCGTTATTGCAGCGCTGCTTGCAGCTGGCGCAACCGGAAATGAGATCAATCGTCTAGCCCTCAATTTAGATGAAGCCACGATTGCAGACTGGGGGTTGCCCTTCGTTGGTCGTTTTGGCGGACTGATTAAAGGAGATGCACTTCAAAATATGGTGAACCGGGAAGTCCAAAATAAAACGATTGAGCAAATGGGCATTCCTCTTGGAATCGTTGCGACTGATTTGCAATCTGGAAAAGGAATTTTGTTTCGCTCTGGCAATACGGGTCTTGCAGTACGCGCATCCTGCAGCGTACCAGGCGTATTTCAGCCTGCTGTGATTAGCGGTAAAGAATACGTTGATGGAGGCCTGGTGGCACCAGTTCCCGTAAGCTATGCAAGACAGATGGGGGCAACACTGGTGATTGCTGTCAATATCTCCTCTGAACCTGTTCATCAAGATGCCAGCGGTACCTTGGGCGTGTTACAGCAAACGATCTCCATCATGCAGCGAAGCATTAATCAGTACGAACTCAAAAACGCCGATATCGTCATACAACCTCAACTATTACAGATGGGTGGTGGTGATTTTAAATCCAGAAATGCGGCTGTCCTTGCTGGAGAGATTGCAACCCAGGAACAAATGGCGCTCATTAAAGAGAAGCTGAAGGGCTAGAAGCTGAAGCTGATGCCTTAGAGGCTGCGAGATTTACGTTTGAGATTTTTGACTTCTTTCAGAAGCTCTTGACGCTCAGTATCACTCAGATTATCACTGCCATCTAAACGTCGTGCGCCATCAAAGCGTTTATCCCAATACAAACTACTGAGATCGTCAACGCGAACACTAGCCCCTTTTGAGGGAGAGTGAATAAATTTATTATCCCCAACATAAATACCAACATGTGAGAAAGTCAGGCGCATCGTATTAAAAAATACGAGGTCTCCAGGTTGTAACTCCTCACGATTAACGGGTTTACCAACACGACTCATCTGAGTTGACTTACGTGGCAATAAAAATCCTAGCCTGTCTTTAAATACATAACCAACAAAGCTACTGCCATCTAAACCTGACTGAGGTAACTCTGCATCCCAGCGATAGCGCACACCAATCACTTCCATTGCGCGATTAATGAGTTCATCTGACTTACCAGAAACGGTATCAACTAAGCGATCAGATACTCTAAAAATATATGACTTACCTGCCTGAAACATCGTCTCTTTGGGGGCGGCTGATTCAGCAGCGGACTCAAGCACGTTATCTGCAGCCTGCGCAGAAATAGCGACTGCAAAATAGAGTGCAAGTCCTAAGCTGAAGAACGCGCTTAGCTTTGTCATGGGTATATATTTCAGCGACATTTTCACAGTTTAACAAAAAATAAATGAATGACCAACTCCAGAGCTTATGCTTAACCCATTGTTTATATTGGTTTTTTTGTAGTAATTAGGACAAAAGC
>JABMMT010000037.1 GCA_013205155.1 Betaproteobacteria bacterium
CGTACTATAACTACAATTGGTCGGTACATGCGGACATGCCAGCTGCCCAGCGCGAGAAAATTACTGCAGCTTTACTGAATCTAAACATGAACAATCCAGAGGGTAGTGAAATCTTGACTCTGAATCGTGCCACAAAATACATCCCTACTAAACCAGAAAACTATAAAGGTCTGGAAAATGCAGCACGAAATATTGGCTTAATTCGTTAAAAGACGACGTGCTGAACCAAATCACTACTCGCAACGACTTTGGCATCGAGCTGAATCATGTTATCGCTCAGCATCCCGCAGCAGCTGGGTCCGCTTCCCCAGCGATTCAGGGGCTCAGCTTAGCAATCAAACCAGGAGAGCATGTAGCAATCATCGGTCCCTCAGGATCCGGTAAAACCAGCTGTTTGCTGGTGATCGCTGCTGCTTTAAAAGTAAAGTCTGGAGATGTCTCTTTTAATCACCAATCTGTTTGGAAGCTATCTACGCGTAGATTACAAAAGCTACGCGGTAATCTCTTTTACGCACCGCAAACTCCACCATTACCCCCGAGGCAACGTGTCATCACCGCGCTACTTGCAGCCAAATTACCGAGACAGTCTTTCTTTACTAGCCTAATGAGTTTGATTTATCCTCGGGATATAAAAGAGGCTAGCGAGGCTCTTGGGAAATTTGACCTTGCCGATAAGCTTTGGCAGCGGGTAGATCGCCTTTCTGGCGGTGAGCGCCAGCGTGTTGGATTGGCGCGTGCTTTGCTGGCACCTGCAAAGATCTGGTTAATTGACGAGCCGCTTTCGGCTTTAGATCCCACCAGAGCACGACAGGCGATAGAAAGTCTGATTGCACATGCAAAAGAGCACGCAGTTACTTTAATTACGAGCTTGCACCAAGTGGATGTGGCAACTAGTCAATTTCCACGTGTGATTGGCTTGCGTGATGGAAGACTTGTCTTTGACCTGCCTAGTGGCGAAGTCAGTAAAGAACTTTTGGCAGACCTGTATAGGCAACATGAACACGAGCTTGACCAAAATACACCTATCTCACAAGATAGCCCTCCTGAGCCAGCTCCGGTCAAGATAATTCATTGTCGGTAATAAAGCATTGTCTGCGTCCTTAGTCCTGCCTGATAAACCTGCGCTAAGAGACCCGGCCTGGACGGGTCGACTGTTTTGGTCTATGGCGATCATTCTTCTCTTAGTACCAGCTTTAGTAGCAACCGAGTTTAAGCCTTGGATTTTGCTGGAACCGGAGAACCTCAAAGTAAGCTCTCGATTTCTAGGGGATTTTTTTCCTCCCGCGACTCAGCCTGAGTTTTTGTTACTAGTTGCCAAGGAGGCCTGGCGAACCATTGCTATTGCTACCGCCGGTACTTTTTTAGCGCTGTTACTTGCAATCCCAATGACGTTGATCTCAACTCGGGTGTTATCAATCTCATCTTTATCAGGACGAATGCATCTTTTGCCTTTTGCTGTACGTCAAATGATACGTTGGATGTTAATCATCATTCGTAGTGTTCCCGAGTTAATTTGGGCCTTAGTATTTGTAAGAGTTGTAGGTCTTGGACCAGCCGCGGGGGTCTTAGCAATTGGCCTAACTTATGCAGGAATGCTTGGTAAGGTCTATACCGAAATCCTGGAGAGCAGTGAACAACATGTAGCTGGTAATTTAATGCGCAATGGCTCTAGCCGATTACAAACATTCTTTTATGGAGTCTTGCCACAGAATTTAACCGAGCTGACTAGCTATACAGTATATCGCTGGGAGTGCGCAATTCGGGCATCTGCAGTCCTGGGATTTGTTGGAGCAGGGGGCTTAGGGCAACAGCTTGATAATTCTATGCGGATGTTTAATGGCAGCGAAGTAGCAACCATTTTGATTGTCTTTATGTTGTTAGTTGGTTTAGCAGATCTATTAAGTGCCTGGCTCAGAAAGATCTTGCATTGATGAACTCACAAGTAAATCCATGGTTTCGTTGGAACTGCTCTGTGTGTTGGGTCACACTAGGCCTATTACTATTAACTATCCTGAGTTTTTGGACTCTTGATCTTCAGTTAGAGCGATTATTTTCGGTCGATAGTGCCAAGCGTATGGGGCGGTTTTTAGGTGAACTTCTGTCACCTGACTTACGAGTAGTTTTTTTACATAAACTATGGATTGCCAGTTTAGAGACTCTTGCAATGTCGGCAGTCGGTACTATCTTGGCAGCTTTTTTTGGCTTACTGCTTGCGATTCCGGCAAGTAAAAGCCATCCCAATGATCCCGCACATTGGCGTTTTTTGTGTCGATTAGTACTCAATGGTCTTCGCTCAATACCCGAATTAGTATGGGCAGCTTTAGTTCTGATATCAGCTGGTTTAGGACCATTTGCTGGCACCTTAGCATTAGCACTTCACACTACGGGTGTTCTTGGGCGCTTATTTTCGGAGTCTATCGAGAACGCACCGCAAGCAGCGGCGCATGCTTTGCGTGTCCAGGGCGCCTCAGAGAGTCAAGTATTTTTATACGCCACCTTACCAACTATCATTCCGCAAATCATGTCCTATTCCCTCTATCGCTGGGAGAACAATATTCGGGCAGCTGCTATTTTGGGAGTTGTGGGTGGAGGTGGCTTGGGACAAATGTTAGCTTTTCATATGGGGCTATTTCAAATGCAAGAGACCAGTAGTATCTTGATCGCCATGATTTTATTGGTCGTTCTTGTCGATACACTGTCTTACGCTACTCGACGCCTGATGTCACGCTAGCCCAGCCACTAAGCTCAACCAAACAAGCTTCGTGCAGTTTTATATTTGTTGACATTAATTGCATTAAGTGATGCACTATAAAAAACTTACAAGTGATGTACTCAAGATAAAATCACTTTCAATAGATTTTTAAAAATGCCGTATTTAGACGAGCGTATTTATAAGGTGCAAGAATCGTAATACTATGCCGCATCCCCCATTAGCTGATCACCTCCTGTACGAGCCCCATCCTGATTCTGCACTTTTAGATAGCTGGCTGATCAATACGAATAGCCTTACGTGCAGCATTCTGAAAAAAATGAGGCCGGGTGATGAATCTGTTGCGATCGATGTCATTTTGAATCCCCCGTATTGGGAGTTCGGTCACCTCACTTGGTTCCATGAGTTTTGGGTGCATCGCGTTGGGCAGACATCTAGCCCATCACTATTGAGTGATGCAGATGATCTATTTAATTCCTCTGTGATTGCTCATCGGGATCGATGGGCAATCACTACTCCACCACTTGATGTGCTACTTGAATACAATGCACGAGTCATGCAAAAGACTCACGAGCTCCTAGCAAAGTCTATTGATGCAGAGCAGGCCTACTTTATTCAATTAGCGATTTTTCATCAGGATATGCACAATGAGGCTTTTGCTTATATGTGGCAAACCTTGGGCTATCCAGCACCATTCGAGCCATTTTCTCAGGCTAAATTAGCTACAAATCAAGCGTCCTCGTACATTCATTTTCCAGAAACCAATGTCATGATTGGTTCTGAACGTAAGAGCGGCTTCATTTTTGACAATGAAAAGTGGTCGCATTCGATCACGCTAGCAGCTTTTAATATTTCGGAGCAGGCCGTTAGTAATTCTGACTATTTAGAATTTATTGAATCACCTACAAATCAAGCAGATTTGAACCCAGTAACATCTCCAATATATTGGAAAAAAGAAAGGGGTGTGTGGTACCAGCGCTATTTTAATGAATGGCTCGATTTTTCTGAGTTTGAGCCTGTAAGGCATATTTCTTATAGTGATGCCAAACGTTATTGTGATTGGCGTCAATTGCGTTTACCCAATGAGTATGAGCTCAGTTTATTAATGTCTCAAAAACAAAATGATTGGCAGCCTTCCCATTTATGGGAATGGACTAGTAGCCCTTTTGCACCCTTTCCTGGATTTAGTAGTGACCCTTATGCCGATTACTCTCAACCTTGGTTTGATGGTAACTATCAGGTCTTAAAGGGATGGGGTATGTATACCCCGGAGCGCTTGAGGCGAAGTACATTCCGTAATTTTTATGCCCCACATCGCAAAGACCACTTTTGTGGCTTTCGTACGTGTTTACTCTAAATTGAATAAAATTGACCTGTCCTGGCATTTGCCATCTTTTAAATACTTGATGAATTCTTTATGACTACTCCCTATAACGGCCGCCTAACCTCTTTATCACATGGTGGAGGCTGTGGCTGCAAGATTGCCCCGGGGATCCTGAGTGATATTCTGAAAGCCTCACCAATGCGCAATTTGCCTGCCGCGCTACTGGCTGGTTCTGACAATAATGAAGATGCTGCGGTCTATCAAATTAATGATCATCAAGCGATCGTTGCCACAACGGATTTCTTTATGCCGATCGTTGATGATCCATTTGAATTTGGTCGGATTGCCGCAACCAACGCAATTTCTGATATCTATGCCATGGGTGCCCAACCCCTTTTTGCATTAGCGCTCCTAGGTATGCCCATTCAGGTTTTGCCATTAGAGGTAATTCAACAAATTACTGCTGGTGGGGAATCTGTCTGTAATGATGCTGGCATCATGATCGCTGGTGGCCACTCCATAGATACAGTCGAGCCAATTTATGGCTTAGTAGCGATTGGTGTAGTGGATCCCAAAAAACTCAAACGCAATAGTGGTGCTCAAGCAGGCGACAGCATCATTTTGAGTAAGCCATTAGGTGTAGGCATACTTTCTGCAGCCCTGAAAAAAGAGCTACTCTCAGAGGCAGGCTATCAAGAGATGATTGCTCTGACTACCAAATTAAATAAGCCTGGTGTTGCCCTTGCACAGCTTGAAGGAGTCCATGCCCTTACTGATGTTACAGGTTTTGGCTTGGCGGGACATCTTCTAGAAATGGCAAGGGGATCTAAGTTAATGGCGCAGGTGCACTGGGATGCTATCCCAGTCATTCAGGAAGCAGTCGAGCATGTCAAGGCCGATATTTATACTGGTGCCTCTACTCGCAATTGGGCTGGCTATGGCAGCGAAGTAACGCTCGCGAGTAACTTAGCATTGTGGCATCAAAACTTATTGACCGATCCACAGACTAGTGGCGGCCTACTTATTTCATGCGCACCAGAACAAGAGACTGAAGTCCTCTCAATCTTAAATTTAGGAGGCTTTGCTAGCGCCCAGAAAATAGGGCACTTTGCTGCAGGGACAGGATTATCAGTTGTATAGGAACGCCATTTAGTGAAACATACTTTGATTCAAGAATTACATCTCAGTCTTACTAACGATGTACCATCCATATCGCCAAAGTTTTTCTATGATGACATCGGCTCCCATCTCTTCGATGTCATTACTCTGCTCAAGGAGTATTACCCAACGCGAACAGAGCAGTGGATCATGGATACTTTTCAAGGTGCTATTACTGACGCCATAGGCCCTTGCGAAGTTTTACTCGATCTTGGGGCAGGTAATTGCGTCAAAGCAAGTAGGCTTTTCAATAGCATTAAACCAAAGCAATACCGGGCACTCGATATCTCAAAAGAATATCTTGAAGCTGCCGTTGCTGATTTACAAAAACAGTTTCCACATATCGCCATGAGCGCTCAGGCTATTGACTTAAGCTTGCCCCTAGTATTTCCTGATATTTCAGAACTTCGAAAGATCTTTTTCTTCCCAGGATCCTCAATTGGAAATTATGATCCAGAAAAAGCGGATCAATTTTTTGCTAATATCGCTCATGAATGTCATGGAAATGGCGGACTTTTAATAGGCGTTGACTTAGTCAAGGATCTTGAAACTTTACATCTCGCCTATAACGACCCTTTAGGCGTTACCTCATCATTTAATTTAAATATTCTTTTAAATGTAAATCGAATTCTTGGAAGCAACTTTAATTTGCGGGATTGGGAGCACTGCGCCTTTTTTAATGAATCTCAGTCTCGAATTGAGATGCACCTTCGTGCGCGAGCGAATGTAGAAGTGAATCTCCCTGGCAGTAACGCTAGAGATCATGTCATTCGGTTCAAGGCTGGTGATTTAATACATACGGAAAATAGTTATAAGTACACCCAAGATGGCTTTACAGAAAAACTCCGTCGTGCTGGGTTTGAAAATATTCACGCTTGGACGGATCCCAAGAAACACTTTTTAGTGTGCTTTGCAAATGCAAAAAAATGATCTTAAGCTGCCTAAAATTACTGTGTAGTTAATGCACTAAGCAACTCTTGAATAGACTGTTTCTCACGCGCTGGTTTAATCAACTCTTTTCGTGAATCAATATACTTTTGTAATGAAGCATAAAATGTGGGCATTGTTTCTGAGCGATATAAAAGATTAGCAAGTGCACTCTCATCAGCCACTGGGTAGTAACCAGGGTAATCCTCACCAAGCAGACCTCGATTACCTGGAATATCTGATGCAATCACTGGGATACCTAGCGCAATCGCCTCAGAGACTACGTGAGCGCCACCTTCCATGCGGCTTGAAATGACCATCAGGCGACTTTGTGAAAGTATCCTCAAGGCATCTGCATGACTCACCTCACCAATCCATTGGTAGCGATCTATTGTTGCATTGAAGTTTCTGGCAAGGTCTTTCATTTGAGAGTTCAGCGCCTGACCTAAATGCCTAACAGTGATTTTGGAATCTGATGGCAATAGTGGGAGGCTACGGGCTACACAAAAGGGATCCTTCTCTTCCCTCAGATGCCCAATAATACTGACTAAGAAATCTTCTTTAGTAACCGAATTATTTATATCAATCTCAACAGATTGATATATCACTTGGGCTTTATATCGCAGACTAGTGGGTATCGAATCTAAAGCGGATGACTGCAAGGCAATCAACTGATCTGCCATCTCCATGGATTGAATAACTTCACTATGATTTTCCATATCTCGATATAGATCAGTACCTGTCAAAATCAAAACAATAGGCCTGCTGGGATATTTTTTCTTAAACTCGACAATCGATTGGTGGCTACGACAAGCATGAAGCGCTATTAATAAACCAGTATCTCCTTCAGACCAAGACTCGGTAACCTCTACCGAATAGCCAAGCTCTTCCAAAAACCCTTGCCAGCGTAAAGCAGTCATCCGGTTTCCATGAAGACTCCCAAGTGGTGCTGGAGTCACGATTTCAATGAGGGATTTGATGTTCGACCTTTATAAAGAGTTCTTATTTTTAACAAGCATGTTCAATATTAATTGAGATTTTTTCCATACGAGTTTAGATGTACTGTGGCTCAAGTAACTTTTCCAATCAAATAAAAATAGTAAAAGTTCGAACCCTAAGTTGATCGTTAATTAGGTAAAAACTTACCGCACAGTTTATTGCACAGTGCCATTTTTACGCTATAAGCTATTGAAATATATAGACTTTTTAACATCCACGAATTCTTCTAAGGCGTAGATCGCACCTTCGAATCGTGCTGGGCAGACTAAAACCCTATATAAAACAATGACTTAGTGTATCAACAGAGATGTAAAAGTCCATTGCACAGTTTGCTTCATAGCTTACTCGACTAAAGCGCTAATAAATTTGAACCATTGTGGTGGTAAATCGTCAATTTAAGTGACGCCAAGGGCACATGCTGGTGATGTCTTTTTAAATAACAAAATATCAAGTTATAGGCCTGTAAGCATCGACTTTGTCATTGGAGGCAAATTAATAAAAAAAGTATTATGATTTATTGATGTTGAAAAAACTGGCACTCATCTTTCTAATCCTAACTTTGCCCATTCAAGCTTGGGCGGTATCGGATATGTCATTCAAATATCAATCTACAGTAGTTGATGTTGAAACTCAGAAATCTGCTCACTCTTGTCATCAAGACTTGAGAGTATCGACTGCAGATGATTCTGTGCCACAAAATCAATCCCAAGAAAGTAGTTGCAATTCTTGCGTGTTGTGTATGGCTTTTGCCCCTTATTCATATCAATTTCTAATTAGTCATATTTCTTATTCGCTAATATCAAATATTGGCAATATTAGTTTTGCTAGCTATGACACGCCAGCGCTAAGTAAGCCACCCATTCTTTAACTCCCTAGGATAAGTCCGCCCAAAATTTGGGCTTCACCTTCTTTGGAGAGTTTTGTGAAAAAAATTATTATTGCTTTAACTTACTTGATATCGTCTTTTGCTATTGCAAACCCAGAATGGGTAAAGGGCGAGATTGTCCGAATCGATCCCTCCCGCGATCGAATTGTGCTCAAGCATGAATATATCGCCAGCATCAAAATGCATGCAATGACCATGCCTTTTGGTACAACAAAAGAGTTGAATCTAGATGCATATCGTCCGGGTGATAAGGTACGATTTCAAATCAAGGTGGTGGATGGCACTCTTGATATCACTGCTATTGAAAAGTTGAAATGAAACAGACCTTATTTCTTAGGTTTGTATTTTTTGTGACGATGGGATTCGTCACACAGCTAAGCGCTGCTCCTTTAGGCTATAAAAATAGCTGGATGGTGATGGGTGATTTTAATAAAACCTATCAAGAGCTATCAGTTAATTACTCCACTACGGCAAATGATGCGCTCGGGGTTTCAGTTAGTGCAATGCAAACAGACGACTCAGTATCGAAGCAACAAAATGCAGAAGCGGTATACACCCGCAAGGTGGCTCGCTGGAACCTACCCAATGCACAGGCTAATATTTGGTTTATTGGTGGCTTAGGCTCAATCACTGGGAATACGTTTGGAGGATCAAAGGCAATGGCTTCACCCGGGCTTCAGGTCGATTATGAAACCACTCGTTTTTACTCCATGGCATCTGCAAGAGTTTATGCAGCGCAAGGGGCTACTAGCAATATCACTACAGCACGTTTGGGGGCTTCATTTTATGAAGTGGACTATGACCAGCCTCAGCCTTGGATAGTAGTTGAGGCAAGGCGAATGACGTTCGTATCAAATCAGTATGAGTTCACTCCAATGCTGCGCGTTATCCATAATCGGTATTTTGTGGAGGCGGGCGCTAATTTATCTGGACAACTCCGTTTTAACTTTATGTATAACTATTAGGATGACAAATATGAAACTGATTAATCTTATATTCGCAATTGCTTTATTAGGCTTGAGTCAAGTGGCTGTAGCAAGTACGAAGGTCACTGTAAATGGTATGGTTTGCTCTTTTTGTGCGCAAGGAATTGAAAAGAGTCTCTTGAAACTCGATGAAACTAAGGCAGTATTGGTTGATTTGAAAAACAAGTTTGTCATAGTTGAGGCAAAGGAAGGTAAAACGCTCAATGAAAAGTTGATCAAAGAGGAAATCACTGATTCTGGTTATGACGTTGTTAGCATTGAAACTATTCCACAAACGGTTGCTCAGTTTAAAGAGCAGATGAAGGGCAAAAAATGAGTGGCAATAGTTTGCATGATGCTAAAACACCATTCTTTAGCTCATTGCTGACCCTCTTTGCTAGTTCTAGCACCTTAATCTGCTGTGCCATACCTGCATTGCTCGTTAGTTTGGGGGCGGGTGCAGCTCTAGCTTCACTCGTTGCAGTATTTCCTCAAATTGTGTGGGTAAGCGAGAATAAGGAGATCATTTTTTTAATTAGTACTCTCTTGATGGTGATCGGCGGCATCGTGCAGTGGCGCAATCGTTATGCTCCATGTCCAATAGATCCCAAGCTAAGACAGGCATGCCTGCGAACCCGTAAGGTATCTTTAGGTATTTATTTAGTTAGCTTAGTTCTATTGATAATTGGGGGGTGGTTTGCTTTTATCCAGCCACTTCTATAGTAAGCTAAGTCTAGGAGGCGCGATTAGAGCCTATGCACTTTAGTTCGATTCCGTCTCAAACTACCAATCTGTTAAACGTTACTTTAAGTAGCGCTTACAAATCGCTCAAAAAGCGCCATGGAGCAACGAAGTGTTCGATGGTTGCTCTAAAAATCCTTTGGTCCCAGGTTCAAGCCCTGTTGATCAGCCCAGCATATTCAGTATTCAATTTATTTGATAAGCTTATTTCCATAGAAGCGCCTATAAAAATTGAGCTGAATAAACTAGGCTTTTAAGGAAAAAGTTTGTCTATAAAAATCATGGCAGTAAATTTGCTGATGCGAGGGTGCTTGGCTATTTTTACCTTTTTTACTTGCCTGACTGTTGTTCATGCGCAAATGAGCTCAAAAGAAGCAAGGCCATCGAATACGATGATGCTCATTTCAGGCGGAGGTTTCATCATGGGATCTAATAGTGGTCCTGATGATGAAAAACCACAACATACTATTTTTATAAAATCATTCTTTCTCGATATTCTCCCTGTTAGTAATGCTGATTTTGCGACATTTCTGAACATTCAAGGTCTTAAAAATCAGCAGGGTGATGCTCTATATGACCATCAAGATAGCGATGCCAGAATTCATCAGCGTAACTTGATATGGCAATCCGACCTTACTTATGAACTACATCCAGTTAATGAAGTAAGTTGGGTTGGAGCGCGTGATTACTGTGCTTGGTTAAATAAGCGATTGCCTACTGAGGCAGAGTGGGAAAAAGCAGCGCGCGGTATTGATGGCCGGAAATACCCGTGGGGCAATGCAGCGCCTACTGCAAGGCTGGCTCTTTTTGGTGCGCCCTATAACTCATCGGCTCCAGTTGATGTATTTCCAGATGGAGCAAGCCCATATGGAATCCTAGATATGGCTGGTAATCAATGGGAGTGGGTATCTAGTATTTATCAACCATATCCTTATAAACCCGATGATGGCAGAGAAAACCAAAATGCTGGGCCGATCCGATCCACTCGTGGCGGCGGACATGATTCAAATGCAGAGGAAATTAGCACTACCCACCGAGGAAGATTTTTATCCCGCAATCCAAAAGCAGGTCATCACAATATTGGTTTTCGTTGCGCAAGCACGGACTAGTAAGCCCTTCAATTCTTGGTTTCTTTGGTCAGGCTCAATTTCTAGTGATCCACCAGAAAAGTAAACCCTCATTAGCAATAGTGAAGGTTTTATCTTATATGAATACAATAGATAACTAAATGTTAAATCTGCAATTACCTAGCCGCATTATTTGTTTGACTGAAGAAACAACAGAGTGGCTATACATGTTGGGTCAACAAGATCGTATTGTCGGTATTTCTGGCTATACGGTAAGACCACCAGAAGCGCGTAAAGAAAAACCTAAAATTAGTGCTTTTTTAAGTGCCAAGATTGATCAGATTCTTGAGCTGAAGCCTGATTGTGTTTTTGGTTTTTCTGATTTACAGGCAGATATTGCCTCTGCATTAATTCGTCAGGGCATACAGGTAACTATATTCAATCAAAGAAGTATTGAGGAAATTTTTTCAATGTTGTATCAAGTTGGCGCAATCGTAGGACAAGCAGATGAAGCAGTACGTCAAATTGAATTAATTAAAGTACATTTAAATACTATTCAATTGAGTGCACAAACCTTTAATCACCGTCCTAAAGTATATTTTGAGGAGTGGGATAGCCCGTATATTTCAGGGATTCAATGGGTTTCAGAACTTGTAGAGCTCGCTGGTGGCAAGGATTGTTTTCCTGAGCTTGCAAAACAGTCTTTGGCTAAAAATAGAATGATTCATCAAGACGAGTTAATTATTGAACGCAATCCTGACATTATTATTGGCTCGTGGTGCGGCAAGAAATTTCGCCCTAACCAGGTTATGCAAAGAACTGGATGGGAAAATATTTCTGCTGTAAAAAATCAACAAATATTTGAAATTAAATCACCATTTATTCTCCAGCCTGGACCTGCTGCCTTAACAGAGGGAGTTGAACAAATTCATCAAATTATTTTAAATTGGCAAAATAACCAATTGATGTAATGAAGATAAATCAAAATCCTTTGATCCCAGGTTCAAATCCTGGTGAGCTATTAGAAC
>JABMMT010000038.1 GCA_013205155.1 Betaproteobacteria bacterium
ATCCTTAACACTCGTGCTTTTGGCCACAATACTTCAATGGAATCTTCAATTTTTTGAGTACCTTGACCCAAGGCCTTTAGGTCGGCATTGCCACAGTCAGGACAATGCTCTGGGATAGGTTTAACCAGGCCACAGTGATGGCAGCTTAGCGCCGACTTCTTACTCAGCGCGCCCGCCTTATGCATCACCATATATGAACTGCACTGCTGACACTTTGACATCCAAGCACATGCATTGCAGCTTAATACTGGTGCATATCCTCTTCGGTTGATCAACACGAGACTTTGTTTTTTATTCTCTAAATTTTTACTAATGGCATGAAAAAGATGTTTACTGATTGGACTTTTGCCCTCGGGTCTTCCAACATCCCCAGGGCTAAACTGATTTTGAGGATCTCTGGTATTAATTAAATGGACATTGGGCAAGCTTGCTCCCTGAGCACGCTGATCCAAACGAATATATTCATAACGTCCGGCTTTTGCCGCCATCCATGTCTCTAGGGAAGGTGTTGCTGATGAAAGCAGTATGGGGGCCTTTACATCATGTGCGCGCCAGATAGCTAAATCTCTTGCAGAGTATCGAATGCCATCTTGCTGTTTATAAGATGGGTCGTGCTCTTCATCCACTACGATTGCCTTTAAATTTGGCAACGGGCTTAGGGCAGCAAGCCGGGTACCCAAAATAATTTGAGCTTTTCCAGTCATAGCCTCATACCATGCTAATCCTCGTTGCTTCTCCGGGATTGCGCTATGAAGCACTGCCATCACTTTATTTGGAAAATATGCCCTAACTCTTCTTTCGAGCTGTGGCGTTA
Organism: Betaproteobacteria bacterium; assembly: GCA_013205155.1. Taxonomy (GTDB): domain Bacteria; phylum Pseudomonadota; class Gammaproteobacteria; order Burkholderiales; family Burkholderiaceae; genus Polynucleobacter. The sequence goes on from JABMMT010000038.1 coordinate 815, forward strand.
AATTAATTTCAGGAACAAGAATTAATACCTGCGCCTCTTCATCGTGCAAGATTGTGCTGAGCCAATTTAAAAATACTGCTGTCTTTCCGCTACCGGTTTGTCCCTGCAATAAAATTGCTTTGAATTTTTTTTCTAAGGTGCAATGACGTAAAGCATCTAATGCCTGCTGTTGTTCTAAATTGAATTGGGCTTCCGTAATGAGTCCTTCACTTTTTCCTTCCTGATCTTTTTTTTCTTTTTTCTTTTCGGCTGTCGCTATTTTTTTAGGGATTTTTTCCCAATCTATTGGCTTTTTCCACATTTGTGGAATAGTGGGAAGGATTGTTTCTCCTAGACCATGTATGTAGTACTGACTGGCAAAATTCATGAGCCTTAGTGCTGAGGGGTCTAAAGGTGGCAGGGGTGCCACTGCCTTCACTTCTTTAAGCTTATCGATATCTAATTCGGAGTGATCGCTTACTTTAATAATCATCCCTATGATGCTTGAGCGCCCAAAAGGGATCTCAACAACTTGGCCAATAACTGGGTCTTGGCCTAACTTTTGCACATCCCATAAGTAATCAAAGCCCTGGGCTAAGGGCTTATCAATGACTACTTGAACCACGATTGGGGTGGGCATTTTCTACTTCAGTTTTCTATTTAGCTTGTGGATAAGTCTGTGGATATCATCGAATAGTTCTGATTTATCAGTAAATTTACCAGCTATCCATTTTTGCACTCTTTTCGAGCTTTTTATAAATAATTATTAAAATTCAATGGGTTATGATCATTTTCGAAAGTTAATGATCATATTTATTGCCAATCTCACTGAATTATGATTTCTGGGACTAGCTGTGTATAACTTTTTGCAATTATCAGAATTCAAGTTAGCAAGTACTCTGTATTACTGCCTGGATCTAAGAGCCTTGGAGCGATTAATCACCGTTTCAGCTAAAACAGAAACGCTTTCAGGAGGGGTAAATTGAGAGATCCCATGCCCCAAATTAAAAATGTGCCCATCTAGAGGATGAAGGCCGTGCTTGAGCGCTGGGGCGCCCGCTAAGTCTTCCAAGAGGAGATTGGCTTGCTGAGCAATCTCACTTGGCTCAGAAAATAGGATGAGCGGGTCAAGGTTGCCCTGCAATGCTAAAGGCTTATTCAGGGCAAGCAATTGCTTGCGGGCACGACTAAGAGACATTGTCCAGTCGATTGCAATGACATCCGCACCGGCTTGTGCCATATCGTTTAACCAAATACCACCACCCTTTGTAAACATGATGATGGGAACTTTTCGTCCTTCATGCTCACGGGGCAATAAAGTAATTACTTTTTGCATGGATGCCAAAGACATCTTCTGATACCAGACGTCTGGCAACATGCCGCCCCAGGTATCAAAAATCATGAGTGCTTGAGCGCCTGCGTTAAGCTGCTCTGTTAAATAAGCAGCAACCGATTGTGCGTTGATATCCAAAATATGTTGCAACAAATCTGGTCGACTAAACATCATGGTTTTAGCATGACGAAAATCATCTGAACTAGAGCCATCAATCATGTAGCACGCCAATGTCCACGGACTTCCAGAAAAACCAATCAGTGGAACGCGTTGCTTGCCATTCTGTATTAATGCTTTGCGAATCTCTGACACGGCATCAAATACGTATTGCAGCTGATCCATATCTGCTACACGTAATTTTTTAACTGCCTCTTCAGTGCGAAGAGGGTGATCAAAGCTCGGGCCTTCGCCTACAGTAAATTTGAGGCCCAATCCCATTGCATCAGGAATCGTCAAAATATCGGAAAACAAAATCGCTGCATCCAATGGATAGCGATCCAAAGGCTGAAGGCTTACTTCGGTTGCGTAGGCAGGATTTTTTGCAAGCCCCAGAAAACTTCCGGCTTTAGCTCGTGTGGCGTTGTATTCAGGGAGGTACCGGCCGGCTTGACGCATGAGCCAAAGCGGCGTTTGATCAACAGCCTCGCCCAAGCAGGCCTTTAAAAACCGATCATTTAAGAGCATTGAGATCGCTGGAGATTATTTTTTACGACGGAAACGAGCAATTGCAGCCAATTGTGCAGCAGCCATTGCAAATTCAGATTGGGCTAATGCTAAATCAAATTCAGTGCCGCGATTATGCATAGCTTCCTCTGCACGTTTTTTAGCCTCCAGCGCTTTTGCCTCGTCAAGATCATGTCCACGAATAGCAGTGTCGGCCAACACAGTAACGCGATCCGGCTGAACCTCTAAGTAGCCGCCGGCAACAAACACAAACTCTTCATCTCCATCTGGCTTTTCAATGCGGACAGAACCAGGACGAATACGTGTAATTAATGGAGTGTGACCATGCAAGATCCCAAGCTCGCCACTTTCACCTGGGAGAGCAACAAACTTAGCTTCCCCGCTAAAAATAGACCGCTCGGCACTAACTACGTCGACATGTATGTTTGCCATAATTTCCCTAGATGAATTCGATTAAAGCTTCTTGGCTTTCTCGATGGCTTCATCAATTGAACCCACCATATAGAACGCTTGCTCTGGCAAGTGATCCAACTCACCGCTACAAATCATCTTGAATCCGCGGATGGTTTCTTTCAATGGCACATATTTACCTGGTGAGCCAGTAAATACTTCAGCAACGTGGAAAGGCTGAGATAAGAAACGCTGAATCTTACGAGCGCGTGACACAGCCAATTTGTCTTCTGGTGATAATTCATCC
>JABMMT010000039.1 GCA_013205155.1 Betaproteobacteria bacterium
CTTTATGGCATCCTCCTTACTTGTATTGGTTCAATACTATTCTCAGGTAAGGCTGTTCTTATCAAGCTTGCTTTTATCGATGGTGCAAATGCAGAAACACTCCTCGCCCTAAGAATGGTGATGGCCTTTCCGATATTTTGGGGGATATATTGGTGGCACTCACGTACAAGACCCATGAATTCTTTGGTCTGGCCAGATAGACTGAAGTTGATTGGTCTTGGATTTTTAGGCTTCTTTCTTTCTAGTTACATCAATTTTTTAGGGCTGCAATATATTTCTGTAGGCCTGGAGAGAATGATTCTTTATCTCACGCCGACCATTGTGTTGCTCATCTCCTATTTTGTTTTACAAAAATCGATTTCGCGTTTGCAGTGGTACGCTTTAGTTATTGGGTATCTCGGCGTAATCGTTGTTTTTATTCAGGATGCTAGCTCGACTGGTATAAGCGCATGGCTTGGAATGATTCTCGTGTTCTTGAGTGCGTGCCTCTATGCTATTTATATGATTGGTGCAGGAGAGATGGTGAAACGCATTGGTAGCGTACGCCTAGTAGTTTATGCAAGCTCGGCCTCAACCGTATTCAGTCTGATACAGTCATTAATGTATAACCCAACAGCCTTATTTGAACAGACTCCACAAATCTATTGGCTTAGCTTAATCAATGCCAGCGTATGTACAGCGATCCCCATGCTCATGATTATGGTTGCCATTAATCGAATTGGATCACCCTTAGTTGCGCAGGCTGGAATGCTTGGCCCTGTCTCTACTATTTTTATGGGCTATGCTTTTTTATCTGAGCCAATTACGTGGATGCAGATTAGTGGTATGACTTTAGTCATTGCAGCTATGTGGCTTTTAGTTCGCAATGATCCTAATAATAAAAAATCTCAGGACTCAAAGAAATCTAATACTCTTAATGATGTAGAGCCTATTAATTAAGAAATAAAACTCTCTGGCAAGGTTAGTTGATGACGCCACCAGGACATAAAAAAAGGCCATCAAATGATGGCCTTATGTGATTTAATTAATTACTTAAGCTGGTAGTGCTTCAGCTTCAGTAATTTTTTCTATTGCTTTGGCTAATTGCCCTACTGTACGATCAACATTGGCTAATTTTTCCAAACCAAATAGGCCAATACGGAAAGTACGGAAATCTGGCCTTTCATCGCACTGCAATGGTACGCCAGCAGCAGTTTGCAAACCAAGAGCAATAAACTTTTTACCGGACTGAATATCGGGATCCTTGGTGTAGCTAACGACAACGCCTGATGATTGAAAGCCTTTTGCAGAAACAGAGTCATATCCCTTTGATACTAGTAACTCACGGACTTTAGAACCTAACTCGATTTGCTTTTGTTTAAGGGCAGAAAATCCAAGTGCTTGCGTTTCTTTCATCACATTACGCAAAATTTTCAGAGCGTCGGTAGGCATAGTAGTGTGATACACATGACCGCCTTTCAGATAAGCCTCCATGATTTGTAGCCATTTCTTGAGGTCCATCGAGAAACTACTACTTTGAGTAGACTCAATCCGCTCACGAGCACGATCACCCATAGCAATCAATGCACAGCAAGGGGAGCTACTCCAACCTTTTTGGGGGGCAGTAATGAGAACATCGACATTACAGGCTTTCATATCTACCCACATAGCGCCAGATGCAATGCAATCTAGAACAAATAAGCCATTAACAGATTGAACAGCTTCACCTACTGTCTTTAGATAATCGTCCGGCAAAATAATTCCAGCAGAGGTTTCAACATGGGGAGCAAATACGACTGCAGGCTTCTCGCTCTTAATGAAAGCGACCACCTCTTCGATTGGCGCAGGAGCAAATACACCTTGCGTAGAATCCTCCAGCTGCCTACCTTTGATAACAGTAACGTCATTCGTAATATTGGCTAAATCAAAAATTTGTGTCCAGCGATAGCTAAAATAACCATTACGCAAAACCAAACATTTTTGCTGATTTGCAAATTGACGTGCAACAGCTTCCATACCAAAAGTGCCGCTTCCCGGGACGATGACCGCTGAGCTCGCGTTATAAGCATCTTTCAAGACGCTGGAAATATCCACCATCACCCGCTTGAATTCTTCAGACATATGATTCAAGGAGCGATCGGTGTAAACGACCGAGAACTCCAACAATCCATCTGGATCAACGTTTGGTAGCAAGCCTGGCATAGTCATTTCCTAAAAATTTCTGAGATAAGTACTAAATGATACCGATTTAAGCCTGCCTCTGTTTAATCTGAAGCAAATATTGGCATTTAAGCCCTCTATAAATGCTCTAATCTCGATTTTTAAATATTTGGCTACTTAGTCAGAACTAAGCTGGAGCTTGCTTTTTTGCCGTTTTTCTATAGCATTTTTCAATAATGCTGCAGTGCGATAGACGCCATGGGCAAATTTTCCGTAAGGCATAGTCAAAAAGAAACTCATCACAAAACCGAGATGCACAGCCAACCAAATAGACATCCAAGAGGTATCACGATAAGCCAACAGCCCAAGACCCGATGCACTAATTAACCAAAGCAACAATATAAATGCTCTATCCATAGGCTTTTGATTTGCATCACCATGAGCGCTATCACGCTTGTAATTTAGATAAAGTAATCCTGCAGGTCCGATGAGAAGACCGATTCCGCCAACAGTTCCTAGTATGACTGGCAGACTATTCAGGGCATAAGGTGCTGACAAGCCTAAAACATAGTGATACAAGGTGGCAACACTTGTTGACGCAAAGCACAACATAAAACCATAGAAAGTGAAATGGTGAAAACGTTTTCTCCACAGCGAGAAAGCATCATCTTCATTATTACAACCCTTACCATGACCCCCGCCAAGATATTTCAAAGTTAAGGCGTCATGGGTAGCTTCAGCAGCAGCTGCACCAGATATAGTCCCCGGTGAAATCTGGCGCCAAAAACGAGTAACGCCAAGACCCAGGGCAAAAATTGCAAATAAAAATACAGATCCAAACATCAAAACCAAAGTGTTATGAGAGAAAATCGCATAAAAATTTCCGCCATTCGGAACCACAAATAGAGTGCCATTTAGCACAAGCGTGACTAGTAAAAAGACTATCAAGGATAGGGAGCTTGCCAAAGCCGCCGTAACGCCATTCCGCTTATAGAGACTTCCTAAGGCATGAGGCCATGCAAAATCAATATAAGTTTCTTGACGGACCTTAGCCATTGCCAAAGGAACATTCACTGCAAAATCATGTGGAGGCGCATATTGACAAGCATGCA
>JABMMT010000006.1 GCA_013205155.1 Betaproteobacteria bacterium
ATTTTAAAATCGTTGGTGAGGTTTTGAGTACTGAGCCAATTGCAATTATGGTTCCTAAGAATGATCCAGAATTTAAGGCGGCAGTAAATGCAGCCATTGCCAAGATTGTTGCAAACGGTAGAATGCCTGCACTTTGGGACAAGTGGTTCTTAAAACCAATTCCACCTAAAAATGTTGTAGTTGGTCTCGAGTTATCATCTGCTACCAAGAATGCTTGGGCTAACTTGAATGACAAGCCAGTAGAAGATTACGCGCAGAAAAAATAATCTATGGCGTTAGATTTTGGTGTCTTTTGTAAAAGCACCTTAGATGGAGAAGCGGTTGACCACTGCTTCTCCTCATTGTTTGGGCTAGGCCAAAATGCTGATCCTAGTTACTTAGATTGGCTAATGAAGGCATGGGGCTGGACTCTAGCAGTTGCTGCTCTAGGCCTTGCCATCGCATTAATTGTGGGTGCTGTAATGGGTACCTTGCGAACTCTTCCCGATACTGGAAGAGGTAGTAGGGCACTCGTTCGTTTTGCTACGGCTTGGGTGGAGTTTTTTAGAAATATTCCTGTCTTGGTCCAGGTATTTCTTTGGTACCACGTGATCCCTTCATTTATTTTGCCTTTAAAGCTTCTCCCATCATATTGGTTGGTCAGTATTGCCCTTGGTTTTTATACTTCAGCGCGAATTGCAGAGCAGGTCAGGGCGGGTATTCAGTCATTACCTAGCGGTCAGCGTGCTGCTGCTACTGCATTAGGGATGACTACAACTCAAACCTATCGCTACATCATCTTGCCAATGGCGCTACGCATTGTGCTTCCGCCACTCACTTCTGAGAGCATGAACGCGATTAAAAATTCTTCCGTAGCGTTTGCGGTATCTGTTCCCGAGCTCACTTTATTTGCAATGCAAGCACAAGAAGAGACCTCGCGGGGTGTCGAAATCTACTTGGCAGTGACTGGGCTCTATGCACTTTCTGCCTTTGGTGCTAATCGGGTAATGGCACTGATTGAAAAGAGAAGTCGGATACCCGGATTTATCAGCCCATCTAATGATGCTAGTTTGGCTCATTAAGTGATCTTGATATGCTGAGCCTAGATCTAAGTTTCTATAACTGGGAATTATTTACCAATTACATTGTTAAAGGGTTGATATTTAGTATTCAGCTCACAGTCATTGCTACGATTGGCGGCATTGTGGCAGGCACCTTTTTGGCGCTCATGCGCTTATCAGGCCGGCCTGCATTAGTTTATCCAGCCACTATTTATATCAATACCATGCGCTCCATTCCATTGGTCATGGTGATTTTGTGGTTCTTCTTATTGATCCCCATGTTAATTGGTAAGCCGATCGGCGCTGACCTATCGGCCACAATTACTTTCATTGCTTTTGAGGCGGCTTTCTTTGCTGAAATTGTGCGCGCTGGTATTCAGTCGGTGCCTAGAGGACAAACCTATGCTGCTGAAGCATTGGGGATGAATTACGGTCAGAATATGCGCTTGATTGTGTTGCCACAGGCATTTCGCAACATGGTTCCTGTATTCATGACCCAAACCATTATTTTGTTTCAAGATACTTCATTGGTTTACGCGATTGGCGCATATGACTTGCTGAAGGGGTTTGAGATTGCAGGTAAGAACTATGGCAGGCCAATTGAGACTTATGTATTGGCAGCAGCAACCTATTTTGTCATTTGCTTTTCACTTTCTAAAGTTGTACGTAAGATTCATGCCAAAGTTGCGATCGTTCGCTAATTTATTTTTATGCCTACTACCAATTACATAGACCCTCATGATTGAACTTCAAAACGTTTCTAAATGGTATGGCTCTTTTCAGGTTCTGACTGATTGCAGCACCTCAATCAATAAGGGTGAGGTCGTAGTAATTTGTGGCCCTTCTGGATCAGGCAAATCTACACTAATTAAAATAATTAATGCTTTAGAGCCTTTTGAGGCCGGCGAAGTGACGGTTGACGGTATCGATCTGCATGATCCTAAAACCAATCTGCCTAAGTTGCGCGCTCGCGTTGGTATGGTGTTTCAAAATTTTGAATTATTTCCTCACCTCAGCGTTACCGAAAACCTAACGCTTGCTCAAATTAAGGTGTTAGGGCGCTCTACTGATGAAGCGAAAACCCATGGCTTGAAGTATCTTGATAGGGTCGGTTTAATCGCACAGAAGGACAAATATCCTGGCCAGCTGTCCGGTGGTCAGCAACAGCGAGTGGCGATTGCACGCGCTTTGAGTATGGATCCCATCCTGATGCTGTTTGATGAGCCTACTTCTGCATTAGACCCAGAGATGGTTGGTGAAGTTTTAGATGTCATGGTCAAGCTTGCCAATGAAGGTATGACGATGTGCTGCGTCACGCATGAGATGGGATTTGCACGCAAAGTTGGTAATCGAGTGATTTTTATGGATCAAGGAAGAATTCTTGAGGACTGTAGCAAAGATGAATTTTTTGGCAATCCTGAAGCGCGCTCTGCAAGAGCAAAAGATTTCTTATCTAAGATACTGTCAAACTAAATTTAAGGGCGGCTCTTTATTGACCCTGCATTTTGGGTTTTGGGCGCTTACCAATTTTGACTGTGAGCTCTAGTGCTTTGCCCTTACGCAAAACTTTAATGGTGGCCTCATTGCCGGGTCCTAGTTGCGCAATTTGATTCAGTAGCTGTCTGACATCTTTAGTTCCCTGGTTGTTTACTGCAATGAGTACGTCGCCAGGTTTAGCTCCGCCGCGATCAGCGGGCCCGCCTTCAAGCACGCCTGATAGCAACACCCCCTCAGTAGCACCTGCAAGACCAAGCGATTCAGCTAACTCTTTAGAGAGGTTCTGAGGCTCCACACCAATCCAGCCGCGAGTGACAGAGCCATTGCTGACAATCGACTCCATTACCTGTTTAGCCAAGCTCACGGGGATCGCGAAACCAATTCCCATTGAACCTCCGTTACTAGAAAAGATTGCGGTGTTAATGCCGATGAGGTTACCGCGCGTATCGATTAGGGCACCACCTGAATTGCCAGGGTTAATGGCCGCATCTGTTTGAATAAAGTTTTCAAAAGTATTGATGCCGACATGATCTCGGCCCAGTGCTGAAACGATTCCAGAAGTAACCGTTTGACCAACACCAAACGGATTGCCAATAGCAAGCACTACATCTCCTACATGCACTGATTCTATTTTTCCAAGCGTGATAGGGGTTGGTAAATTTTTTGCATCAATCTTTAAAACAGCAATATCGGTTTCGGGGTCACTACCAATGACTTGCGCTTTTAATTTGCGCCCGTCGGCCAGCGCTACATCAATCTCACTGGCATCACTAATAACATGGTGGTTAGTCAAAATGATTCCTTCGCGACTGACTATTACCCCCGAACCCAGGCTGGAGCTGGGCTCTTCATCTGGCGGTTGATCACCAAAAAAGAATTTAAATAAGGGATCAGCAGAATTATTACCTTTGCGAGACTTAGGTTTAGTTGAGGCTTTACTAGTGAAAATATTGACAACAGCAGGCATTGATTTTTTCACAGCCTCATGATACGAGCCGGGACTCAGACTACTGCCGTCGTAAAAGCCTTCCTTTAAGGTAATGCTTTCTACTAGTGAACCATTTTGTATGCTATTCAGCCAGCCTGGTTTTAGGATCATCGTAATGAACCAGGCTGCCAAAAAAATGGTGACGACTTGCGCAAAGAGTAGCCAAAGACGGTTTAACATTGATTGATGTGTCTCAGTTTTTATTTTTTGAGACTATCACGAATTTCACGCAGCAACACAACGTCTTCTGGTGTTGGTGGTTCTGCTGGCGTATCCATGAGTCGAATCTTGTTAACGATTTTTATCATCTGAAAAATAACAAAAGCCAAGATAATGAAATTGATGGAAATTGTAATGAAATTGCCATACGCAAAAATGGGTATGCCTGCTTTCTTGAGCGTGTCATATGTTCTAGGAATTCCCGCTGGAATATTGCCTAAAACAATAAATAGGTTAGTAAAGTCAATATGACCTCCAAAAAGACTAGAAATGACTGGCATCACGATGTCATTCACTAAAGACTCAACGATTTTTCCAAAAGCTGCACCAATAATGACACCCACTGCCAAATCAATGACATTGCCCTTGACTGCAAAGTCCCGAAATTCCTTTAAAACGGCCATATTTACCCTCCTTTTTGCCTGAATACTGGTTAACTCAAGATTAACCCCATAACTTTCTTACTCACCCCACTTTTTACTTTAAAATCTTACCTTTAAGTAATTTCTACCCATAAATACCCTTTTTAGGAATTTTGTAAATGAGTGACAAGCCCTCTATGGACAAGGATCGTCGTAAATGGTTGATCGCTACCTCAGCGGTCGGCGGTGTTGGTGCAGCAGCAGCCCTTTACCCTTTTGTAGATAGTTTTGAGCCTTCCGAGCGCGCTAAGGCGGCTGGAGCTGCTGTTGAGATTGATATTGCTGGCATGAAGCCGGATGAAATGAGAATGGTTGAATGGCGCGGAAAGCCAGTTTGGGTCGTGCGTCGCACTCCTGAGCAAGTTACTGAGCTGTCTAAAATTGATGCAGAGCTCGCAGATCCTGATTCTTTAAGGGATCCAACTCTATACACCCCACCATATGCCCAAAATCAATGGCGCTCAATTAAGCCTGAGTATTTTGTAGTAGTCGGTATTTGCACTCACTTAGGCTGCTCTCCAACCCCTAAATTTGATGCAGGTGCACAACCTTCCTTGCCAAATACATGGCCAGGCGGCTACCTTTGCCCATGTCATGGATCGACTTTTGATATGGCAGGCCGAGTTTATAAAAATAAACCAGCTCCAGATAATATGGAGGTGCCGCCGCATATGTATTTGAGCGACACCATGATTCTGGTTGGTGAAGATAAGAAGGCATAAGGAGAGATAAATGGCATTTCATGAAAAAGTAGTTCCAGCTGACGCATCAGCTGCTCAGAAAGTGATGGCATGGGTTGATTCGCGCTTGCCAGTGACTGAGGCCTTCAAGAAGCATATGAGTGAGTATTACGCTCCTAAAAACCTCAATTTCTTTTATATCTTTGGCGCACTAGCAATTGTTGTCTTGGCGATTCAGATCGTTACGGGCATCTTCTTAACAATGAACTACAAGCCTGATGCTGCAAAGGCATTTGAGTCTGTTGAATACATCATGCGAGAGGTTCCTTTCGGCTGGTTAATTCGCTATATGCATTCCACTGGAGCCTCAATGTTCTTTGTAGTGGTGTACATGCATATGTTCCGTGGTTTGATTTATGGCTCTTATCGAAAGCCACGTGAACTCATTTGGATTTTCGGTTGCGCCATTTTCTTGGCCTTAATGGGTGAAGCCTTTTTTGGCTATCTCCTCCCATGGGGTCAAATGTCTTACTGGGGCGCCCAGGTTATTGTGAATTTATTCTCTGCGATCCCATTGATTGGTCCAGATCTTTCCTTATGGTTGCGTGGGGACTATGTTGTCGGCGACGCGACACTAAACCGTTTCTTTGCATTCCACGTAATTGCTATTCCACTGGTGTTAATTGGTCTAGTTGCAGCCCATATTCTTGCACTGCATGAGGTCGGCTCAAACAATCCAGATGGTATAGAGATTAAAGATACCGTTGATGAAAAAGGTATTCCCTTGGATGGCATTCCTTTCCACCCGTTTTACAGCGTTCACGACATCATGTATCTGGGCGGCTTCTTGATTATCTTTGCATCAATTGTTTTCTTTGCACCAGAGATGGGCGGCTACTTCTTAGAGGCTAATAACTTCATTCCAGCAAATCCTTTTGTTACACCAACACACATTGCACCGGTTTGGTATTTCACGCCGTTCTACTCTATGTTGCGCGCTACGACTACGAACTTCTTATTGCCTTTATGGATTTTCTTGGCAGTGATTCTCGGGATGTTTGCCCTTCAGTCAAAAAATATTAAGGTCAAAGGCGCTTGCGCAGTGATTGCAGTTGTTTTAGCTGCTAGCTTTTATGTGCTTGATGCCAAATTCTGGGGCGTGGTGATCATGGGCGGCTCAGTGATGATCCTTTTCTTTTTACCTTGGTTAGATCACTCCCCGGTTAAGTCAATTCGCTATCGTCCACAATTCCATAAATATATTTATGGCACCTTTGTAGTGACCTTTGTGATTTTGGGTTACTTGGGTATTCAGCCACCATCACCCTTGTTTGAAAAGATTTCTCAGATTTGTACTATTTATTACCTGGGATTTTTCTTGGCAATGCCGTTCTGGAGCAAGCTCGGTAGCTTCAAGCCAGTCCCCACGCGCGTTACTTTTGCAGCACATTAATGAACGCTCAGCACATTGGTAAAGAGAAATTAGGAACTAGTATGAAACGAATTCTGCAAACCTTGATGGGCGTCTGCCAAGTAACGGTTTTGCTTGCTGCGATTGGTTTTGGTATGACTGCCAATGCCAGTGAAGGCGATTTTCCATTAGATGCTGCGCCTAACCGCGTCAATAGCAATGCCTCATTACAAAATGGCGCAAAGATTTTTGTAAATCATTGCTTGAACTGCCATTCAGCTACTAGCGTTCGTTATAACCGCTTACGCGATATTGGCTTAACCGATCAGCAAATTAAAGATAACTTGATTTTGACTGATGCTAAGGTCGGCGATTTGATGACCATTGCCATGACACCAAAAGAAGGTAAAGCCTGGTTTGGCAAGACTCCACCGGATCTCTCTGTTGAAGCTCGTGCACGTGGTACTGATTGGCTCTATACCTACTTCCGCACTTTTTACAAAGACGATACAACCCAAACCGGATGGAATAATTTAGTGTATCCAAACGTGGGTATGCCGCATGTGCTCTGGCAGTTACAGGGTGAACGTGCTGCTAAGTTTGAGGAACGCAAAGATCCGCATGACCAAAGTAGAACTGAAAAAATATTTGTAGGCTTTGAGCAACTCACCCCAGGTGCGATGAAGCCACAAGAGTATGACGATAATATTGCTGACTTAGTTTCTTTCTTGTCTTGGATGGCTGAGCCAGTCCAACTTGAGCGTAAGCGTATTGGCGTTGTAGTACTTTTGTTTTTAGCGATTTTCACACTCTTGGCATGGCGTTTGAATAAAGCATATTGGAAAGATATTCACTGATAGCTTGTATGGGCATCTTGATTGGTGTCCGTTAGTGAAAGATTTAGGCCGCTGTTGGTTGTGCGTTTGATGTATTGAAGTAGAAATTTAAGGAAATAAATTTATGATGGTGTTGTATTCGGGTACTAACTGCCCATTCTCGCAACGCTGCCGTTTGGTGCTTTTCGAAAAAGGCATGGATTTTGAGATTCGCGATGTCGACTTGTTTAACAAGCCAGAAGATATCTCGGTGATGAACCCTTATGGCCAAGTTCCTATTTTGGTCGAGCGCGATTTAATTTTGTATGAATCAAACATCATCAATGAATATATTGATGAGCGTTTTCCGCATCCACAATTAATGCCGCCCGATCCAGTTGCACGCGCACGCGCACGACTCTTCCTCTTTAATTTTGAGAAAGAATTATTTGTGCATGTAGCGGCCCTAGAAAATGAAAAAGGCAAGGCTGCTGAAAAGACTCATGAAAAAGCGCGTTTAGCAATTCGTGATCGCTTAACTCAGCTGGCACCTATTTTTGTTAAGAATAAGTACATGCTGGGCGATGAGTTTTCAATGTTAGACGTAGCGATTGCGCCATTGTTATGGCGTCTTGAGCACTACGGCATTGATCTATCCCGTAATGCTGCTGCACTATTGAAGTACGCTGAGCGTATTTTTAGTAGACCTGCATACATTGAAGCCTTGACTCCTTCTGAAAAGGTGATGCGCCGCTAAGCTGCACTTGCGGTTCATCATGAGTCAGAATGTCTGACATTCCAAGTAACAAACCTTACCTAATCCGTGCTCTACATCAGTGGTGTACGGATTTTGGTTTTACACCCTTTATTGCCGTTTTTGTGGATGCCAGGGTTGAAGTGCCTATGGAGTTTGTGAAGAACGATGAGATCGTTTTAAACCTCTCTCTAGAAGCTTGCCATCAATTGCAATTAGAGAATGAATGGATTAGCTTTCAAGCAAGATTTGGCGGGATTCCTAGAAAAATTATGGTGCCAGTTACTCATGTTCTTGCCATTTACGCGCGGGAAAATGGGCAGGGCATGTCGTTCCCTTTTGATCCTGCAAAGGCGCGTGATTTGCACGTGGCAGATTCAAAGGACCAGGCTCCTGAAAAGCCGCCGACTAGCAAGCCATTCTTGAAGATTGTGAAATAAGCTAAAATATTGTCATTGCCCCTTTAGCTCATCTGGTAGAGCAACTGATTTGTAATCAGTAGGTGGTCTGTTCGAGTCGGACAAGGGGCA
>JABMMT010000040.1 GCA_013205155.1 Betaproteobacteria bacterium
CGCCTAGATAAAACGCACTTAACTTCGGCAGAATCAATAAGTTACTGGGACGCTTACCTGGGTAGGTGTTATTAGGGTTATCCGTTTGTTTGCCATTCGCTAGTGCTTGAGCTTGGGCCAAACAATTGGACAGCAAAATACGGTGATGTTCTGTTGCCTCAGGCAAATGACTCATTGGTTCACGAATCGCAATGAAGTCAATTGGAATCACTTCTGTGCCTTGGTGAAGTAATTGAAAGTAGGAGTGCTGGGCATTGCTACCAGAGCTACCAAACACTACCGGGCATGAGAACTGAACGTGCTTACCGTTGCGATCAACACTTTTGCCATTACTTTCCATATCAAGCTGTTGTAACCACTTCGGAAACCAATCCAACGCATCGGCATAGGGAATCACAGCAAAAGATTTAATGTTGTGTTTTTCTTGTTGATACAGCAGGGTGAGCGCCATGATGATCGGAAGGTTTTCTTCCAAAGGAGCAGTTTGATAGTGTTGATCAATTGCTTGAGCACCTGCCAAGAATTGTTTAAAAGTATCAAAGCCGTATTGCAAGGCAATGGGTAGGCCAACTGCTGACCATACGGAATAACGCCCGCCAACCCAATCCCAGAAAGGATAAATATTCTCTTCTTTAACGCCGAATGCTTTGGCAGCAGGCACATTGGCTGTCACAGCAAACAGCGCATTATTAATTTGACTTTCAGTGCGACCACTATCTTTTAACCATCTGACTACAGCTTTAGCATTTTTAGTAGTCTCTAAAGTGGTAAATGATTTAGACACAATGATGACGCGGGTGCTGTGCGGCAGAGCCCGTTGCAGAATGCGGCCTAATTCAGCAGTATCGATATTGGCTAAGAAATGCATCCGCATGCCACGAGTTTCAATATCGGGAACATGGGCTAAGGCTTCAATTGCCAGGCGAGGCCCAAAGTCCGAGCCACCAATACCAATATGAATGACATCAGTCACACCCTCCCACTTATCACATAGCGCTTTAATGCGATGCCAAACATTTGCTACTGCTGGCATGACATCTTTACCATCGACTAATACTGGTTTTTGATCTAAATTGCGCAGCGCAGAGTGCAATGCGGGGCGATCCTCAGACGCATTGACATGCTTACCGTTAAATAGATCGGCAATGAATTGCTCTACATTGGCTGAACGGGCTTGGGCAAATAGAGATTGCCAGCCTTTGGTGTCGATGCCTTGATAAGCGCTATCTAAAACGATATCTGCAGCGCGAAAGACGGATTTTGGGTTCTCTGAAGCAGGATTTAAAGACATCTACAGATTTTATCAATAAGTAGAGGGGCAAATAGCTCAAATCACACTTAAACCACTGAAAATGTTACGATTTGTGCCTATTCTTTCTAATAATTAGCCAATAAATAAGTCAGGAACAAGTGGATGGAGCAGGTAGATTGTGTCGTGATCGGTGCGGGAGTGATCGGTTTAGCCGTCGCACGCGAGATGGCACTTCAGGGACGCGAAACCATCATTCTGGAGCGTGAAAACGCTTTTGGCACCATTAGTAGCGCCCGAAATAGTGAAGTGATTCATGCTGGCATCTATTACCCAAAGGATTCTTTAAAGGCAAAGCTTTGTGTTGAAGGAAATCGTCTCTTGTATGAGTATTGCCGCACTCACCAAGTACCAACACAGCCTTATGGAAAATTGATTGTTGCTAGTGACGACACCCAACTCGATGACTTGCAAGCCATTCTGTATAAAGCCCAAAACAATCAGGTGCCACATATTGAGATGATTTCTGGGGAGAAAGCCAAATCACTAGAGCCCCAACTTCAGTGCTCAGCAGCAATTCTGTCTTCAAGCACTGGAATTGTGGATAGTCATGCTTATATGCTTTCTTTATTGGGCGGCTTTGAAGATGCAGGTGGCATGGTCGCTTATCAGTCGCCATTGATCAGCGCCAAACCTACAGGCAGCAATGCTGAGCAGGGTTTTATATTAAACATCGGCGGTGAAGATGGCATGCAAATCCAAACCCCCTTATTAATCAATTGTGCGGGTATGAGTGCACCTGCAATTGCACAAAAAATTGAAGGAATACCAAGCGCTCAAATTCCTAAAGCGTATTTTGCTAAAGGTAATTACTTTTCTCTCACAGGTAAATCGCCATTTACGCATTTAATTTATCCCATACCTGAGGCTGGTGGATTGGGCGTGCATCTCACACTTGATATGGCAGGCCAAGCTAAATTTGGCCCCGATGTTGAGTGGCTTGATATTGATTCTGAGGATCGCATTGATTACAAAGTAAATCCTAAGCGAGGCGAGGGCTTCTATGAGGCTGTGCGTCGATATTGGCCAGGTCTAAAGGATGGTAGTTTGCAGCCCGATTATTCGGGGGTGAGAGCGAAAATTGTTCCACCAAATGCTTCCGCAGGAGACTTTTACTTCAATGGCCCAAGTGATCATGGCCTCAAGGGCTTATTCAATCTCTATGGATTTGAATCACCAGGGTTAACCTCCAGCCTCGCTATTGCAAGGCATTTAGAGGGTCTGATCAAAAATTCTTTATAATTTGTTCATGAGTCCCACATTGGGATCGTTATTGGAAGAGTGGCAGAGCGGTTGAATGCACCAGTCGTGAAAACTGGCGAGGATGAAAGTCCTC
>JABMMT010000041.1 GCA_013205155.1 Betaproteobacteria bacterium
GATGAAAAGATTGTCAGTGTTGAGGGTCGCGATGGCCCCGCAAACCATAATCGCCTCTGCGTTAAAGGCCGTTTTGGTATGGACTATATTCATAGCCCGCAACGCTTAACTAAACCCCTGATTCGTAAACCTGGCGTACCCAAGGATGAAACTGCGACTCAAAATCCTCAAGACTGGTCGAACATTTTTCGCGAGGCAACTTGGGAAGAGGCTTTAGATTTGGCCGGCGGTAAGTTAAAAGAGCTTAAAGATAAACATGGCTTAAAAGTGCTGGCTGGTTTTGGTTCGGCCAAAGGCAGTAACGAGGAAGCTTATCTGTTTCAGAAACTAGTGCGTACTGGATTTGGCAATAACAACGTTGACCATTGCACGCGTCTTTGCCATGCATCGTCTGTAGCTGCGCTCCTAGAGGGCGTAGGGTCTGGGGCAGTCAGCAATCAAGTGAATGATGTTGAAAACTCCAGCATGATTTTCCTGATTGGATCAAATCCAACTACAAATCATCCTGTTGCAGCTACTTGGTTTAAGAATGCCGCTAAACGAGGTACGAAGATTGTGCTCTGCGATCCTCGTTTGACTGATATCAGCAAGCATGCTTGGCGTACGATGCAGTTTAAGCCGGATACAGATGTAGCCCTACTCAATGCGATGATCTACACGATCATTGAAGAGGGCTTAGCCGATCAGAATTTCATTCAAGAGCGTGCTAATAATTTTGAAGCCCTTAAAGAAAATATCAAAGGTTACAGCCCTGAGACGATGGCGCCTATCTGCGGCATCCCCGCTGAAACAATCCGTGAAGTATCCAGAGAATTTGCTACCACTAAGTCAGCGATGATTTTGTGGGGCATGGGAGTGAGTCAACACGTGCATGGAACCGATAATGCGCGTTGCTTGATTGCCTTAGTGAGTATTACAGGGCAAATCGGTAAGCCTGGCTCTGGTCTGCATCCATTACGCGGTCAGAATAACGTTCAGGGTGCCAGCGATGCCGGATTGATTCCGATGATGTTCCCTAACTACCAGCGTGTGGACCACGATGGAGCACATGCGTGGTTTGAAAACTTCTGGGATACCAAGCTCGATAAGAAACCTGGCTATACCGTTGTAGAGATCATGCACAAGATCACTGCGCCTGATAGTGATCCCGATAAGATCCGCGGCATGTACATTGAGGGTGAGAACCCTGCAATGAGTGATCCTGATTTAAATCATGCACGTCATGCACTCGCATCTTTAGAGCACTTAGTCGTACAAGATATTTTTATGACTGAAACTGCCTTGTTAGCAGATGTTGTATTACCAGCCAGTGCTTGGCCAGAGAAAGTTGGTACTGCCAGCAATACTGACCGCATGGTGCAGATGGGTAAAAAAGCAATCAATCCTCCTGGTGAAGCAAAGCCAGATCTGTGGATCATCCAAGAAATTGCTAAGCGCATGGGTCTAGATTGGAACTACCAAGGCCCTGATGATGGCGTAGCGGAAGTCTACGATGAAATGCGCCTTGCAATGCATGCCGCAATTAAAGGTATTACTTGGGAGCGTCTCGAAAGAGAATCTAGCGTTACTTACCCATGCCTATCTGAAGAAGACCCAGGCCGTCCAATCGTCTTTGATGATCACTTTGCGACTCTTGATGGCAAAGTGAAGTTAGTTCCGGCAGATATCATTCCTGCCAATGAAAGACCTGATGCAGAGTATCCATATGTTTTAATTACAGGACGTCAGTTAGAGCATTGGCATACCGGCAGTATGACGAGAAGAGCAACCATCTTAGATGCGATTGAGCCGATGGCCACCGTATCGATGCATGGTGAAGATATGATACAACTAGGCATTGCTGCGGGTGATGTTGTCACCGTGCAATCACGCCGCGGAGAAGTTGGTATACATGTACGCCGAGATGATGGCACACCACGTGGAGTGATCTTCATTCCATTTGCTTACTATGAAGCTGCAGCAAACTTAGTCACTAATTCAGCATTGGACCCATTTGGCAAGATCCCAGAATTTAAGTACTGCGCAGTCCAGGTTACTAAGGGTGGGCAGGTAGCACCAGTAATAGGTTATGGAACAAATGATCCGAAGAGATAGACGATGGTTGCTGCATCTTAGTTGCACCGTTTCTCCCAGAAAACCCCGCACTTGAGGCGGGGTTTTTTATAGCTTGCTTGAATGTATCAATGTAGATACAATGTGTCTACATTAGAGAGGGAGGATTCAATGCAAACGATTATCAAAAAGTGGGGGAATAGCCCAGCTTTGCGCTTAAGTGCAGCCGTTATGAAGTCCGCCCATCTGAATATTGACCAGTTAGTTTCTGTAAAAGTACAAAAAGGTCGAATTGTGATCGAGCCGATGGTAAAGCAAGAATATCAACTGAATGATTTGTTGGCAGGCATCACAGTCAAGAATCTTCATGGTGAGGTCGATTTTGGTAATCCTGTAGGCAAAGAGCTTCTCTAATGGCGGTATCTTATGTGCCAGATGCCGGCCATGTTGTTTGGCTGGAATTTGATCCTCAGGCCGGGAGAGAGCAGGCAGGCCGTCGACCTGCAGTTGTTTTAACTCCAGCCTCATATAACAAAAAGACTAGTCTAATGATTTGCTGTCCATTAACTACTCAAATCAAGGGCTACCCTTTTGAGGTTCTAGTTGAGATAGATGGCGTCCAATCAGCGGTTTTATCTGATCAACTTAAATCACAAGACTGGAAAATCAGAAAAGCAAAATTTAAAGATAAGGTGCCCTTAGACGTGCTTGCAGAGGTAAGGGCTAAGGCAAAATCTTTGCTCTCTTTTTCTTAAAATGCCTCAATATGTAACGCTAAGCGAGGGATTGTATGAAGCTGCTAAATCTGCTGCCGAAAAAAATAGAATTTGTACTGAAGAGCAAATTGAATTCTGGGCTCGCCTTGGGCGTGCCTGTATAGAAAATCCTGATTTACCCTCCACTTTTGTAGCTCAGTGTTTGCTTTCACTGGCTGAGTCTAGATCTCAAGAATTAATACCTTTCATACCTCGAAGTTGTTGATTTAACACTCAAAACCAATATCTCCATTGCCCTTTAGAATGATTCATGGCTAATTCAAAACCCTCACCAAA
>JABMMT010000007.1 GCA_013205155.1 Betaproteobacteria bacterium
GTTAAACCAAGATACCACCTTACCGTCAATAGAAATTCCGTTGTCATCCCATAAAGCAATGAGCTTATTTAACTTTAAGGTACCAGCCAATGAACACACTTCATGACTAATACCTTCCATCAAACATCCATCACCTAAAAAGACGTAAGTGTAGTGATCAACAATTTGATGTCCTGGGCGATTAAATTCCTCTGCGAGTAATTTCTCTGCAAGCGCCATACCGACTGCATTCGCAATTCCCTGACCCAATGGCCCAGTAGTCGTCTCAACCCCAACAGTCATTCCATACTCTGGATGACCAGGCGTTTTGCTATGCAATTGACGGAAATTTTTTAACTCTTCAATCGGTAAGTCATAACCGGAGAGATGAAGGAGTGAGTACAACAACATCGATCCATGACCATTCGACAAAACAAAGCGATCACGATTCATCCAATGCGGATCGGTGGGATTATGTTGTAAATGTTCATTCCACAATCCAACAGCGATATCAGCCATGCCCATCGGCATACCAGGATGACCTGAGTTAGCCTGTTGAACTGCATCCATGGATAAGGCACGAATGGCATTGGCCATGCGAATTTGAAGGTTTGACATCGTAAAAGTGGTCTCGAGGTAAATAAATTGGCTATATTTCAGTAATGCCCCAATTTTATCTTCCCGCGCCATGGAAATCCGAAAAGCCAATTACCCTCACCACTGAGCTTGCCCACCATTTACGAGTCCGACGCATCCAAATCGGGGAAACCTTCCCTGTATTCGATGGAAATGGCCAAATTGGGCAGGCTACGCTGCTATCTTTGACAGGAAAAACAGGGCAAGTCCAGCTTAGTAACATTCAGACCGATACCCATCGCGAGACTTCATATGCAATTACCTTAGTCCAAGGATTGGCCGGTGGCGACAAAATGGATTGGATCGTCGAGAAAGCAGTTGAAACTGGTGCGCAAATCATTGCGCCGTTGCAATGTGAACGCTCAGTCATTAAGCTGACACGCTCAACCGATGAGGAACGTGCCCAAAAACGACTGGCTCACTGGCGTGGAATTATTCAAGCAGCCTGCGAACAATGTGATCGGACTGTTTTCACGCAATTAGAGCCCATTCAGAATTTCCAAGCTTATTTACAGTCCAACCCAAAACCAAAGCTCAAGCTTCTTTTGAGCCCAGATGCCACAAAAAGTCTCTATTCCGTACTTCTAGAAAACGATCCTCAGGATATCGTTCTAATGATCGGTCCTGAAGGAGGTCATTCGCCTGAAGAAGAGGCTATGGCACAGGCTGCAGGCTATCAAATTGTTTCATTAGGTGAACGGGTAGTCAGGACTGAAACGGCCGGTGTAGTGGCGATTACAGCTGTTCACAGTGTATGGAGTCCTGAAATGCAAAATCGCCTCAAGTAGAGGCGATCTCAGCGGCTTTCTAAAAGGCTTTGAGCTTAAGCGAAAGAATAAAAGACGCGGTACGGCGTGCGACGCTCTGCCCAAAAATCCACTGCATCACGGAACACATCTAGTAATGTCTCGCGAGCTTCTTTATCAAATTTTTGAGTACAAGGCAAGCCCTCGAGCACCACAACAAAACCAGGTTGAGGACCAGATTTATCCACTGTAGTCGTCAAAGCATCTAACAAAGGATCAAAATTCTTTGCCTGTTGTTTCGTAAGGGAGTAAGCAATCGCAATCGACTCCAAAACTTCGCCTTTGGTCATTGCATTTGCACAGTTTGCATAAATGTAATGTTGTCCGAGCTCAGTAGCCGCCTCTTGAAGATCTGGAGTACGGAAGGCGCGAATAGATTGCACAATATTTGTGCGCACGCTGCGCAACATTGCCGGCGGTCCGGCATCACGAACGGCCAAAGCGGCACGCCAAGAAGCTGTCACTTTTTTCCCCGAAACTTGATTTGCTGCATAGGTTTGTAAACGAGATAAACCGCCCTGAGCATAAATATTGGCAGCGGAAGACTCGGTTTCTAAACGATCGTTGCTATCCCAACTTTCAGCACGGCTATGTTCCTCAAAGGTGGCTGTACTACTGTTTTCAGAGCGATTATTCATGATAGATACTAGATTACCCTTAACGCGCCATCAAATCAAGCCCAATTACAGTCTATTTTATATAAACCTATGATTTATATAGGAAAAATATATGTAAGCTATTGCTAACTTATATATCTTTAGGCCCCTAGGAAATCCCTCTGGCATCACTTGCAGCCTCAACTACTGCCAAAGTAGTCACATTGACGATCCTGCGAACCGTGGCTGCAGGGGTCAGAATATGGATCGGCTTGGCAACACCTAGCAACAATGGCCCAATCGCAATGCCATTACCTGCCGCTGTCTTTAGAAGGTTATAAGAAATGTTGGCAGCATCAATATTTGGTAACACCAAAAGATTAGCATCTCCCTTTAATGGAGAACTGGTAACCGCACCACTTCGAATGGTGGCATCCAAAGCGCTATCGCCATGCATCTCTCCATCTACCTCTAATGTGGGATCTGCCTTTTGAATGAGGGCCAACACTTCGCGCATTTTGACTGCTGAAGGAGCATTACTAGAGCCAAAGTTTGAATGCGAAAGTAGAGCTACTTTTGGCGCTATACCCAACTTACGCATTTCACTAGCAGCCATTAAGGTTAGTTCAGCTAATTCCTCTGCTGAGGGATCAATATTGATGTGGGTATCTACCAAGAATACTTGGCGACCTGGAAGAATTAATCCAGACATAGCGCCATACACTTTTGCACCGGGCTCATGACCAACAACCTCATCGATATATTTCAGATGAGTTGCAGAATTGCTCACTGTTCCGCAAATCATGCCATCCGCCATACCCTTAACTATCATGATGGAACCAATTAAGGTATTACGACGACGCATTTCCAGCTTTGCAAAAGATGCCGTTACACCCTTACGCTCATTTAAGCCTAAATAGGTTTGCCAGAAATCACGGTAGCGAGGATCATTTTCTGGGTTAACGATCTCAAAGTCCTCACCAATCCTCATCCGTAAGCCAAATTTAACAATACGATGCTCAATCACCGCAGGACGACCAATCAAAATTGGGGTGGCTAAGTGTTCATCAATGACGATTTGGACCGCACGTAATACGCGCTCATCTTCGCCTTCTGCAAACACAATTCGTTTTTGATTAGCCGGTACTCGTTTAGCGATACTAAAGAGTGGTTTCATCAAAGTACCAGAGTGGTACACAAATTGTTGGAGCTGATTACGGTAAGCATCAAAATCTTTGATGGGGCGCGAAGCCACACCATCATCCATTGCAGCTTTCGCCACTGCCGGCGCAATCACTGTGAGTAAACGGGGATCAAACGGTTTTGGAATTAAATATTCTGGGCCAAAAGAAAGATTCTCGATACCATAAACAGAAGTAACTACCTCGCTTTGCTCAGCCCTGGCTAACTCGGCAACAGCCTTTACAGCAGCCACTTCCATGCCGCGCGTAATCGTAGTAGCTCCCACATCTAATGCACCGCGAAAGATAAATGGAAAACATAAAACGTTATTCACTTGGTTCGGATAATCGGTGCGTCCAGTTGCCATCACTGCATCTGGACGAACTGCTTTTACTTCCTCCGGCAAAATCTCTGGAGTGGGATTTGCCAAAGCAAAGATCAGTGGTTTATCAGCCATCTTCTTGACCATCTCTTGCTTGAGAACACCACCAGCAGAAAGCCCTAGGAAAATATCGGCGCCAGCAATCACATCATCCAAAGTACGCAGATCAGTCTCTTGGCAAAATGGCTCCTTCTCAGGATCCATTAATTCTTTTCTTCCTTTGTATGCAACACCAGCAAGATCCGTCACCCAAATATTTTTACGGGAAATTCCTAATTCAACCAAAAGATCTAAACAAGCAAGTGCAGCCGCACCGGCACCTGAGGTTACTAACTTCACATTGCTCGCATCTTTAGCAACTACTTTCAAGCCATTCAATATTGCCGCAGCCACAACAATCGCGGTGCCATGTTGATCATCATGAAAAACCGGAATCTTCATGCGTGCTCGTAACTTACGCTCAACGACAAAGCAGTCAGGTGCTTTAATGTCTTCTAAATTAATACCACCAAAAGTTGGCTCTAAGGCTGCAATAATTTCTACTAGCTTGTCTGGATCGTTTTCGTTGACTTCAATATCGAAAACATCAATGCCCGCAAATTTTTTAAAGAGTACTGCTTTGCCCTCCATCACAGGCTTGCTTGCTAATGGGCCAATATTTCCCAAACCAAGAACAGCTGTGCCATTCGTGATTACGCCGACTAAATTTCCACGAGCGGTGTATTTAAAAGCATTCGCTGGATCTTTAACAATTTCTTCACAAGGTGCTGCAACACCTGGGGTATACGCCAGAGCCAAATCGCGCTGATTGGTTAATTGCTTGGTAGGGGCAATCTCAATCTTGCCTGGGGTTGGAAACTCGTGATATTGCAGAGCAGCCGCTCTGAGGGCTGCTATTTGTTGCTCTTTATTATTTTCTTTACTCATCAACGAACTCATAGATAGGCGTGATCAAGCTTCCAATTCTATTCCCCCTTAGACGTTCTTTCGCCAACAGCCTAAAATGGAGCATGGCCTCTCCATCTGACCACATTGGTGAATTTGACCTCATTCAACGTTTTTTTAAAACGGGTGCTGATGCTATGCATCCTCAGTTAGCGATTGGCCTAGGCATTGGAGACGACTGCGCCCTCATTTATACAGCTACTGATGAAGAAATGGCTATTACTACCGATATGCTAGTGGAAGGTAGGCACTTCTTGATTGGTGCTAATCCTGAACTATTGGGCTCAAAGGCACTAGCAGTCAATCTTTCTGACCTTGCTGCCATGGGTGCAAGACCTTTAGGATTTACTTTAGCGCTGGCTTTACCCAGTGCTGATCAGAAATGGCTAGAGGCCTTTAGCAAGGGCTTATTTTCAACTGCAAAACAATACTCATGCTCCTTGATCGGGGGTGACACTACCGCGGGCCCACTCACAATTTCAATTACTGCATTTGGCAGCCTGCCTACCGGAAAAGCCATTCGAAGATCAGGGGCAAAATCAGGGGACGATATTTGGGTTTCAGGAACACTGGGGGATGCCAGGCTGGCACTTGCAGCACTCCGTCATGAAATCTCACTCTCTGATGCAGATCTCAAACAAATTGAGCATCGCATGCATCAACCCGCCCCGAGGATTGAATTAGGCATTCAATTAAGAGACATTGCTAGTGCTGCTTTAGATGTTTCAGATGGACTACTCGGCGACCTAAAACATATTCTTAAACAATCTCAAGTAGATGCACAAATCTTGCTAGATCGTTTGCCAAAGTCTGAAATCTTGTTAAAACAAAGTATCGCGATACAAAATCAATTTGCTGCATGTGGTGGTGATGATTATGAGCTTTGTTTTACGGCAGCAAGTCATCAACGTGATGTCATTACCCGTATTGGTCAATCATTACATTTAGCGATGACCCATATTGGGCAAATCACAGCGATGAAAAATACCGAGGCATCTATCGAATTATTTTCCACAGATGGAAATCGCTTGAGCGCTGCAGAAACAAAGCCATTACTGAAGTCATTTGATCACTTTGCATCATGAATCCAGAGCCACCCTCCTCACCAGTCAATCCTAACTTCAAGTGGGTCTTCCAAACTGCAGGACGTACTATCGCCTTTGGCTTTGGTAGCGGCTTAAGCCCTATTGCACCTGGCACTGCAGGTACCCTCTGGGCCTGGGCTGCCTTTTTAGTCGGGGAGTACTTTTTGTCGACTGAAGATTTTGTATGGATTATTGGAGGCGGGATTTTATTGGGTTGCTGGGTCTGTGGTCATGTTAGCGAAGAGCTTGGGAGGAAAGATTTTGGCGGGATTGTCTGGGATGAAATCGTTGCCTTTTGGTTGGTACTCATTTTTATGATGCCTACCAATATTTGGATGCAGATTCTTGCCTTCATACTCTTTCGTTTTTTTGATGCCGTCAAACCAGGTCCAATAGGCCTAATTGATCGGCACTTTAAGAATATTGACAGTACCCCATCCAGCATCCCGCAAATCATTTGGAGGGGCTTTGGCATTATGGTCGATGATTTCGCTGCTGCTTTCTTCACACTTCTCATCATGGCACTCATTCAAGTAATGGTTCGCTAGGAAAATAAATGAATACAGTCGATACCGCAAAAGCACTTGCTGATCTTTTACTTACTCAAGACTGGAAAATCGCCCTGGCAGAGTCCTGCACTGGCGGCCTCGTTTGTGCAACCTTGACTGAATTACCAGGCTCAAGCGCATGGTTTGAGCGAGGCTATATCACCTATAGCAATCTAGCCAAAACAGAATGCCTTGGAGTGCCTACTGAACTCATTGAGTCTCATGGTGCAGTCAGCGAAGCTGTCGCTAGAGCTATGTCTGAGGGTACGCAACGAGTTGCAAAAGTGAAGGCCGCCATCTCTATTACTGGGATTGCTGGGCCATCAGGTGGATCCACAGAAAAGCCTGTAGGAACAGTTTGCTTTGGGTGGACGATTCAAAATAATAGTGGCGATATCATCACTACTTGCGATACCCAGCTTTTTCAAGGGAATCGTCAAGCGATTCGCGACCAGGCTGCCCACTTTGCTTTAGATAAGTTACTGAAATTACTCAGCAGCTAATTACTTCATCCAGCCTTTACTGTGGAAGTACGCAAGCGGAATGATGGCTGACACCAACATCGCACCAATGGCCATTGGATAACCCCAAGAGGTATCTAACTCTGGCATATGTTTGTAGTTCATACCCCAAATACTGGCCAGTAATGTAGGCGGCATCAACGCTACCGATACCACCGAGAAGATCTTGATGATCTTAGATTGATTCAAATTAATGAAGCCTACCGTAGCATCCATTAAGAAGTTAATCTTGTCGAATAAGAAAGCAGTATGGTTTTCTAAAGAATCAATATCGCGCAAAATTTGACGCGCCTCTTCTTGCTGCTCATCTGATAACAACTTACTGCGCATTAGAAAAGATAAGGCTCTACGGGTATCCATCACGTTACGACGAATGCGTCCATTAGTATCTTCTTCAGTTGCAATGGTTTCTAAAACTTCAGCAGCATCTGAATCATTAATTGCATCAGAAAGAACGCGTTTACCTGCACGTTCAAGATTTTCATAAACCTCTTCGAGAGCATCGGCAGAATACTCGGCATCAGTTGAATACAAATCGAGCAGTACATCTTTTGCATTACTGACTGAGCCTGGACGCAAACGTGCACGCAAACGTACTAAACGGAAAACAGGAAGATCTTCATCATGAATCGAGAACAGCACTTGCTTAGTCAATACAAAGGCGACACGTACGTTACGTGAAGTTTCGTCTTCATCTAGCAAGAAGTCAGTACGAATATGGAGATGGCCATCATCGGCCTCAAAATATCGAGCTGAAGCCTCCAAGTCGCCTAAATCATCCAACTCAGGCAAAAGGACTCCAAATGCCTCTTTAATCCAAATAAGCTCGTCCTCCTCTGGATCAACGACGTCGATCCAGATAGGATTGGCATATTGCAACAATTCATTGCGATCTTCGACTTGCTCTTGAGAGAGGCGGCCATTTTGCAGGACGAACAAGTTGATCATGGTGAACTCCTAAGGAATGTGCGCTAGTTTATCCTATA
>JABMMT010000042.1 GCA_013205155.1 Betaproteobacteria bacterium
GCTGTAAGAGTGAAGTCTTCATGCAAAGAAATTACTGAGGAGGTCGAGGTATGATTTCTTCATTAGTAAAAGTTGATTACAACAAATCCATCGATTTGTTGGAAACGGAATGTGGCATGCCGTACGCTACAGCCCATGTCGCGCGGGTTAAGCGCGGTAACGGCCGCAAGGCTATTTTTGAAGGAGGTAATCGGTTATGAGCGATCACAGAACAGGTTCAATATCTGGCCTTACTGATGACGAAGCCAAGGAGTTTCATCAGTTGTATATCCAAGGTTTAGTTGGTTTTACTGCTATAGCTGTAGTAGCCCATATTTTGGTTTGGGCATGGCGTCCTTGGTTCCATTGAAATCGGTTTAAATCTTAGGGGAATGAAATGAAAAATAGTCACGTTATGAGCAAAGAAAAAAATATGATCACAGAGGATTCAATCTCCTTCAATCTTATTTTTATTTTATGTTTTTTAGTGTGCTTTGTTGTTTCTTTGTTTACCCAGATTTTGCCAAATAAGTGGAGTTCTTGGCTTCCAGGGGCTGAAGAAAAATCGCTTATCGATGGTACGAAGTCGGCAGTTTATGGCTTTATGTCTTACTTAAATTAGGAGAAGATTATGTGGAGAATTTGGAAACTTTATGATCCATTGCGAGCGATGGTTGTTCAAGGAGTTTTTCTCTTTGGTCTTGCAGCAATGATTCACTTGATTTTGCTAAGTAGTGTTCGTTTTAACTGGTTGGATGGTCTTAGCCAAGCCCAGTTCAAGACGATGGAAGCAAAAACAGGATCAGCAATGCCACCATCAGTTCCGGCGGCAAAGTAATTTGTATAGAAAATGGTGAATAGGGTTAGGTTAATTAGCTTTTTAGCTCAACCCTATTTATCCATTCATTGGAGAGCATAAAAAATGGCCATGCTTAGTTTTGAAAGAAAGTATCGCGTTCGAGGCGGTACATTAGTCGGTGGGGACTTATTCGATTTTTGGGTGGGGCCGTTTTACGTCGGATTTTTTGGTGTTACCACTGTTTTCTTTTCCTTTTTAGGCACCGCACTGATTTTGTGGGGTGCTTCACAGGGTCCAACATGGAACCCCTGGCAGATCAATATCGCGCCACCGGATATTAGTTATGGACTAGGTTTTGCCCCCTTGTTGCAAGGCGGGCTGTGGCAGCTGATTACGGTTTGTGCCTTAGGGGCATTCCTTTCGTGGGCCTTACGAGAAGTAGAGATTTGTCGAAAACTCGGTATGGGGCTGCATGTTCCTTATGCTTACTTAATGGCGGTGTTTGCTTATTTCACCTTAGTGATTATTAGACCTGTACTGATGGGTGCTTGGGGACATGGTTTTCCATATGGCATCTTGAGTCACTTAGATTGGGTTTCCAATGTGGGCTATCAGTATCTGCATTTCCATTACAACCCAGCGCACATGATTGCGGTGACCTTATTCTTTACAACTACCTTTGCGTTGGTATTACATGGCGGCCTAGTCTTGTCATCCACCAATCCTCAAAAGGGTCAGTTTGTTAAAACGCCCGAACATGAAGATACCTTTTTTAGAGATTCGATTGGTTATTCGATTGGTACTTTAGGCATTCATCGCCTTGGATTGTTTTTAGCTGTAGCAGCGGTTTTCTGGAGCGCTGTTTGTATCGTGATCAGCGGCCCATTCTGGTCTCGTGGTTGGCCTGAGTGGTGGGGTTGGTGGTTGAACTTGCCAATTTGGCGTTAAGAGGAACATATATTATGGAATATCAAAATCTATTCACTCAAGTTCAAGTCGTTGCTCCGCCGCATCACGGGGTATCTATAGATCCTTATGAAGAACGAGAGCGCTTTGGCACGCCAGCCCTGATTCATTTATTTGGTCGTCTAGGTAATGCTCAGCTTGGACCCATTTACTTGGGCGGTTTTGGCATTGCCTCTTTATTTTTTGGCGTTATTGCATTTCAGATTATGGGCTTTAATATGTTGGCCTCAGTGAATTGGAACCCAATTGAATTTGTGCGCCAATTATTCTGGCTGTCTTTAGATCCACCGCTGCCAAAGCATGGACTGTCTTTATTCATGCCTCTCAATGAGGGTGGTTGGTGGATGATGGCCGGCTTCTTCTTAACTGTTTCAATTTTATTATGGTGGGCAAGAATGTACCGCCGTGCTGTTGCCTTGGGTATGGGTACGCACGTTGCTTGGGGTTTCTTGGCAGCAATTTGGTTGTATCTCGTATTAGGATTTATTCGCCCCATCATGATGGGTAGCTGGAGCGAGGCCGTTCCGTTTGGAATCTTCTCGCACTTAGATTGGACTGCTGCGTTCTCATTACGTTATGGCAATTTATTCTATAACCCCTTCCACATGTTGTCGATTGTTTTCCTTTACGGATCCGTGCTCCTTTTTGCAATGCATGGCGGAACTATTTTGGCAGTCAGCCGCTTTGGTGGCGAACGGGAGATTGAGCAAATCGTCGATCGTGGCACAGCCTCAGAAAGAGCAGCTTTATTCTGGAGATGGACCATGGGCTTTAATGCGACCATGGAATCAATCCACCGTTGGGCTTGGTGGTTTGCAGTGTTAACTCCTTTAGTCGGTGGCATCGGCATTTTGCTAACCGGCACTGTTGTGGATAACTGGTATTTATGGGCAGTAAAGCATCATGTTGCGCCTTCGTATCCTTATGTTTTTGGAACTCCATTACCTGACCCTGCTACCACTGGATTTATTCCACCTCTTCCACCTGCTATCCCAGGGAAATAAGCCATGAAACAACTAAGAAAATTTCTGATGTTACCGGTCTTACTGTTGGGTATTTTGCTGCTGTCTGGCTGCGGCGAGAGACCGCCGATGGAAACGGTTCAGCACGGCTTTCGTGGAACAGGTATGGATTTGATTTACAACCCACGCATCTTGGCTGAGCAAGCTGAGAAAAATGCAGTACCTGTGTCATCTGGACCAGCGTCAGCCGATGGACCAAAAGCAGGGGCGGTATATCAAAATGTGAAAGTCCTCAATAATTTAAGTGTTGGCCAATTTACTTCATTCATGGTTGCCATGACAAGTTGGGTTGCACCTGAGCAGGGCTGTGCTTATTGTCATAACGTGAACAATTTTGCAGATGAATCTTTGTATACCAAGAGTGTAGCTCGCAACATGATTTTAATGACGCAACGAGTAAACACCCAATGGCAAAGCCACGTCGCTCAGACAGGTGTTACTTGCTATACCTGTCATCGTGGTAATAATATTCCGCAAAATGTATGGTTTGAAGACCCCGTACAAAAAGTTGGCAATGGCATGCTGGGTAATAAGAATGGTCAAAATACGCCAGTTGAAGGTTCTGGCTATGCATCATTGCCGAATAATACTTTTGCAGCTTATTTGCTAAATGACCAGAAGATTCGCGTCAATGGTGAGACTGCATTGCCCACGGGGAACAAAAGTAGTATTAATGCAACCGAGGGGACCTATGGATTAATGATGCATTTCTCAAACTCTTTAGGTGTTAATTGTACATATTGTCATAACACTCGGTCAGTAGCTTCTTGGGAACAAAGTCCGCCACAGAAAACGACAGCTTGGTATGCCATTCGAATGGCGCGGGATCTCAACAATAACTACATGGAACCTATCCAAGGACTGTTTCCTCCGCATCGTTTAGGCCCAACTGGTGATGTTGCAAAAAACAATTGCGCTACTTGCCACCAAGGTGCTTACAAGCCGCTTTATGGGGTATCGATGTTGTCTGACTATCCTTATCTGACCGGGCCCGCAATGACAACACAAAAAGCTCCCAATTATCCTTATTTGAACGGGCCGGCTAAGTCAATGCAGAAATCTTCAGACGCGGTTGCTCCAACAAAATCGGTGGCAATGAAGTAAGCTATGTAGAGTTAAACCAATAGCGTCATACGGTACATATGACGCTATTTTTTGTAGAAAAGTTGGTTTGGTGAAATGTTAAAAAAAGCGGTATTTAATGAAGACGAAGTATCAACTGCCATCGTAATTGGAAGTGGATTTGGCGGATTGGCCTCTGCGATTCGTTTGTCCTGTAAAGGTTACAAGGTCATTGTTATAGAGAAGCTAGATGCACCCGGTGGTAGGGCATACGTACACCATCGTGACGGCTTTACGTTTGATGCGGGGCCTACCATTATTACTGCACCTTTCCTACTGAGTGAATTATGGGAGTTGTGCGGTAAGAAGATGTCAGATGATGTTGATCTGCGCCCAATGGATCCTTTTTATCGTATCCGTTTTGACGATGGTACTCATTTTGACTATACGGGTGACCCAGCCAGAATGCGCGCTGAAGTGGCTAAGTTTGCGCCAGAAGACTTACCAGGTTACGAGCGATTTTTAGCAGAAGCAGAAAAATGCTACAAGCTTGGTTTTCAGGAGTTAAGTTCTACTGCATTTGACTCAATCGGAGATTTGGTTCGCGCCATTCCATCAATGGTGAAGATGCGGGCCTGGGAGAGTCTCTATAAATTAGTTGCGCGCCACTTAAAAAATGACAAGATACGCCAAGTGATGAGTTTTCATCCACTCTTAATTGGCGGCAATCCTTTCTCTGTTACTGCAGTTTATGCGCTCATCAACTCCTTGGAGCGGCGTCATGGCGTGCACTCGGCAATGGGTGGCACAGGCTCTTTAATTAAAGGCTTGGCTGGTTTATTGGCTGGTAGAGGGGTGGAAATTCGCCTGAACTCTGAGGTGAAGCGCATTGAAGTAGAGGATGGTAAGGCTCAAGGTGTAACCCTGGCCAATGGCGAATTTATTCCTGCAGATATTGTGGTCTCCAATGCGGATGCAGCATGGACTTATCAAAAGCTCATCGCGCCAGAACATCGCAAAGTGTGGACCGACGCTAAGGTAAATAAGAGTAAATACTCCATGAGTCTTTTTGTTTGGTACTTCGGCACAGATAATCAATATCCTGACGTTCCTCACCATATGATCTTATTAGGCAAGCGCTATAAAGAGCTACTCACGGATATCTTTAAGAAGCATGTGTTGGCAGATGACTTTAGCCTCTATTTACATAGGCCAACCGCTACTGATCCATCCTTAGCACCTGCTGGCGGTGATGCATTTTATGTGTTGGCCCCAGTACCGAATTTAGAAAGCGGAACGGACTGGGCTAAAGAGGCTGAGCCCTATCGTCAAGCAATTGCTAAGTACTTAGATGAAAGTGTTTTACCTGGATTTGAAAAGCATCTTAAAACATCCTTTCTCATGACTCCTCAAGATTTTCAGGATCGTCTCTTGTCAGTCAAAGGCGCTGCCTTTGGTTTTGAGCCACTCCTTCTTCAAAGCGCTTGGTTTAGACCACACAACCGTAGTGAAGATATTCAGGGGCTTTATATGGTTGGAGCTGGTACTCACCCGGGTGCAGGCATTCCTGGTGTCTTATCTTCAGCAAAAGCATTAATGTCAGTGGTAGCAGAACCTAAAAAAGTCTTAGTATGAGTCAAAACATTAAAGACCTTCAAGAGTGCGTCGCAACCATGCGAGATGGATCAAAGTCTTTTTTTGCCGCTTCCAGAATTTTGCCTCAGAGAGTCAGGGATCCAGCAACTGCGCTTTATGCGTTTTGTCGGATCACTGACGATGTCGCTGATGCAGTAGATGCAGAGCCAGATGCGATTCTAAAGTTGCGTGAACGCTTGGATCGAATCTATCAAGGTTGCCCCGATGATATTGCCGCTGATCGCGCTTTATCGATTGTGGTTAAAGAATTTGATTTACCTATGAGTTTGCCGCTCGCACTCATTGAGGGTTATGAGTGGGATACCCAGTTTAAAACTTACGATACTCTAGAAGATCTTCTGGATTACTCTGCACGCGTTGCGGGCACAGTGGGTGCCATGATGTGTGTGATTATGGATCGAAGAGAGCCTGAGACTTTGGCAAGAGCTTGCGAGCTAGGCTTAGCAATGCAACTTACGAATATTGCACGTGATGTGGGTGAAGATGCTGCAAATGGAAGGATTTATTTACCCCTCAATTGGCTTAGAGAGGCAGGACTCGATCCGCAAGTCTGGTTACAAAAACCAGAGTTCAATGATCAAATTGCTAGTGTGATCGCACGCCTTTTAAAGCATGCTGATATTTTGTACTCTCGTGCAGAAAATGGGATTTCTGATTTACCCTGGGATTGCCGTCCAGCAATTCAGGCGGCCAGACTGATTTATGCTGAAATTGGTCGGCAAGTAGAAAAACTCAATTTAGACTCTATTTCAACAAGAGCTTATGTCCCCTCTAAAAGAAAAGTGATTCTTCTGGCAGAAGCCTTTACTGCTGTCTCTAAAGTATTTTCTAGGCAAATTAAAGTGGATGCTGATAAAGCGATTCAGTATTTAGTAGATGCAGTGATTGAGATTCCGCATGACAAGCGTTTTGAAGGAACGACACACGATCATTTACTATGGTTTGTTGATCTCATGGAACGCCAAGAGCGCCGCCGTGATCCTCGCAAGAGTGGTAGAGCCTTGCAGTAACTACCAAGTCCTACGCGGCATTCTCCAGGGCAGCATGAGCTGGGTTGCAACCGAAGTCAACTTTGGAACATTTAAGGTCTCATGAAAAGAGACTACTTTCTCGCCCAAGAGTTCTGAATTTAAAAC
>JABMMT010000043.1 GCA_013205155.1 Betaproteobacteria bacterium
CCTTCAAGCTATTTAAACGGCGCCCCTTTAATTCCAACCGGAAATCCGATGTTGGATGGGGGTGGGCCGGGTGCCTTTACGAAGCGCGCAGATATTCCTGATATGACATCAGAAGGTCAAAAGCGAATTCTGCCGGGGCGTTTACTCGGTCAATTTAGCGTTGCCAAACAAGATCAAAATCCGATTGGCATGCAGGTCATGGGTGATGATGGTGTGATAGCCGGCACCGTGAAAGAGTTATGGATTGATCAGGCTGAGGTGATGATTCGCTATTTAGAAATTGAAACCTTGCCCGAGTTCGGCGGTAGGAGAGTCTTGCTACCAATGAACTTTTCTCGAGTCCGTCGCGATTACATTAACGTCAAATCTATTTTGGGCAATCAATTTGCTTTAGTGCCAGGTTTGAAGAGTCAAGATCAAATTACCCTGTTAGAAGAAGAGAAGATCATGGCTTACTACGGTGGAGGCACTCTGTATGCAACCCCTGAGCGTCAAGAACCTTTAATTTAAATCGCTGTAAATTGAAAGTAGAAAGTATTTTTTGTGAGTCAACAACCTTATCAATCAGCAGAGTATGAGTTTGAGGCGACCTTAGGGTTGCCCGAACCATTGCCAAAAGATGAAATCATCTTGTGGCAGGGAGCTCCCAATTGGATTTCCATGGCAAAGCATGTATTTCGCTTGCAATGGCTCGGCTTGTACTTTGCTGTAATTGTGATTTGGCAATTGATTTCTGTAGCCGGTAGTGAGGGTGGCTTAGCCGCTGGATGGAGCAGCGTAGCACTTGCCTTTGCCCTAGCTGTAATCGGGTTGATATTGGTTGGCCTGATGGCTTATTGGTCTGCCACTGAAGCTCTTTACACCCTAACGAACCGTCGTATCGTGATGAGAGTCGGTATTGTTTTGACCGTGACATTTAATCTCCCGTATAAAACCCTGGGTAGTGCCGGTCTCAAGTTATACAAAGACGGCACAGGTGACATTCCAATGCAAATTGCCACCGAGGATAAGATTGCTTACTTTCATTTATGGCCTCATGCACGTCCATGGCGTTTAGCCACCCCAGAACCAATGATGCGTTGTGTTCCAGAGGCAAAAAAAGTGGCAGCCATCCTGACAGAAGCCTGGGTTGCATCTACTGGCTTGAGCAAAAAAGCAGCGCAAGAAATTCAAGTTGAGCAAGCGGGAGTGCAGACGGCATGAGCATTCCACAAAGCAA
Source organism: Betaproteobacteria bacterium (assembly GCA_013205155.1). Lineage (GTDB taxonomy): Bacteria > Pseudomonadota > Gammaproteobacteria > Burkholderiales > Burkholderiaceae > Polynucleobacter. Next base: position 1,220 of record JABMMT010000043.1, read on the forward strand.
GGACTTTCTATCACCCGTGGCCAAGATACTGGTGACCACTGGCATTGTCATTGTGTTGCTATTGGTATTTATTAATAGTCGTGACTTGAGTCAAGTGAGAGAGCCAGATGCATTGCCTACGAAAGTATTGCAGCTGCGTTTTGAAGATCGTCCTGATGGCTCAATTGCAGTAATTGACCATAAAACTGGCAAACAAATTGATACTATTCAGGGTGAGGCAGGTTTCGTAAGAGGCACTTTGCGTGGTCTTGCGCAAGAAAGAAAACGCAGGGGCTTAGATAGTGGGCCTCCATTTGAGTTAATTTATCGAGCAGATGGCCGCTTAACTTTATCGGATACCGCAACTGGTCGTTTGGTTGATTTGGAGTCTTTTGGTCCTAGCAATGCAAGTACATTTTTTAAGTTATTGAATGGGTCAAATGTAGTAGTTAGTAAGTCATAAATCTTTATTGGAGCTGGAAATGAATTTAGATAGTGCAGAAACCATGTTACAAAGTCAGATCCCTGCAAAGGGTTCAGTTAATGAGTCCACCAAAATGGCGTTGGAAGATGCGGTATTAAGCCCACGCTTTTATACGACCGATTTTAAAGAGATGGATCGAATCAGTATTGATGCCTTACGCCCAGAATGGGATGCATTGATGGCCGAGTATGCGAGCGACATTAATGCGGATCACTTCCAGCGTCCTGCGGATATGGATAAGGATTACTCCAACCTCCATCCAGCCTTATATGATGAGTTCGTTGATTTTTTAATCAGTTCGATCACTTCTGAGTTTTCTGGTTGTATTTTGTATGCTGAGATTAAGCGCAAGGTCACCAATCCCGATATGCGTAACTTGTTTGGTTACATGGCTAGAGATGAAAGTCGACATGCGGGCTTTATTAACCAGTGGCTCAAGGACTTTAATATTGGAATTGACTTAGGCTTTTTAGCTAAAGCGAAGAAATACACTTATTTTAAGCCAAAGTTTATTTTTTATGCCACCTATCTCTCCGAGAAGATTGGTTATGCCCGTTACATCACGATCTTTAGAGAAATTGAGAGTCGCCCTGAAGTGCGTTTTCATCCGATCTTTTTGTGGTTTGAGCGCTGGTGTAATGATGAGTTCCGCCATGGCGAATCCTTTGCGTTGATCATGCGTGCTAATCCGAAGTTACTCCAAGGTGTCAATAAGTTATGGATTCGCTTTTTCATTCTCGCGGTATATGCCACGATGTATGTACGTGACCATACTCGGATTGAGCTTTACAAAGCGATGAAGATTTCTCCAACGGATTACGACAAGAAAGTATTGTTTATCACTAACGAGATTATTAAGCAGGTATTCCCAATTTCTGTGAATTTAGATGATCCACGCTTCTATCGCTATCTTGAAGAAATGAGAGCGCTGTTTGAGAAGATGGATGCCTATAAAAAAGAGGGTGGTCTGATCAACAAAGTGAAGTCTGCTGTTTTGGGTGCTAGCGCTGGTATTATATTTTTGAAGTTGTACTTCCTACCAGTGCAAGACAACACCTTGCCTGCCAATGTTCGTATGTTGCCTACCTGGTAATGTGATGAGTATTGTTTGGCCTATCCTCTACGCGATTTTTATATGGTGGTTTAGCACTGGGATCATTCTCTTGCTAAACCAGCGCGATCCTTCGACCTATAAAAATGCCTTTTGGGTAAGTGGTATGGTTTTAGCCTTGGCTTTAGTGGGGCTAAAAACGAGCGCTAACTTAAGTACGGTAGCAGGTGCTTATTGCGGTTTTACCTGTGCCATCTTAGTTTGGGGTTGGCAAGAAATCGGCTTCTTATTTGGTTATGTAACTGGTCCTCGTCGAGAGCCATGCCCTAAAGATTGTCGGGGCTTTCAGAAAATGTACTTTGCATTTCAGACAATTCAGCATCATGAGATTGCTTTGGTTGTGTTGGCATTGGCTGTGACGGTAATGACTTGGGGTGGTTCGAATCAAACGGGCTTCTGGACTTTTATCATTCTTTGGTTGATGCGTCAGAGCGCTAAGCTCAATGTCTTCTTGGGTGTTTTAAACCTCAATGAACGTTTCCTACCAAATCATCTCAAGTACATATTCACCTATTTCACTTGTAAGCCGATGAACCCTTTGCTTCCGCTATCGGTGATTGGCGGCATTCTCTGCGCAGTTCCTTTATGGCTAGCCGCAGTCAATCCTAGCTCAACTGATTTCCAAGTGGCTTCAATGTCATTGACGGGCGCTATTTTGTCACTTGCAGTCTTAGAACATATTTTGATGGTGGTACCTTTCTCTAGCGAGCGCCTTTGGAAGTGGGGAATGCGATCATAAATACAATGACAGTGCGCCGTTTCCCTGTGCCATCCGCCATTCTAGAATTACTCAAGCCCATTACTTGGTTCCCTCCAATGTGGGCTTTTGCCTGCGGTGTTATTGCAACGGGTGTTTCTTTTGAGGGACGGTGGCACCTATTAATTGCAGGCGTGATTCTTGCTGGTCCCATGGTGTGCGCTGCTAGTCAGGCAGTTAATGATTGGTTTGATCGCGAGGTGGATGCCATTAACGAACCACAACGTCCCATTCCTTCTGGCCGTATGCCAGGTACTTGGGGCCTTTATGTTGCCTGTATTTGGACTGGTCTCTCACTCTTATTGGGCTGGCTAATTAGTCCCTGGGCATTTGCAGCGACTTTGTTAGGGCTCTTACTGGCTTGGCTATATAGTATGCCGCCAGCGCGGTTTAAGCAAAATGGCTGGTACGGTAATGCCGCTTGCGGAATCTCTTATGAAGGATTGGCTTGGTTTACGGGCTCAGCAGTGATGATGGGCGACTTGCTTCCTTCCACGCCATCCATTCTTCTAGCCATTCTATATAGCATTGGCGCGCACGGCATCATGACGTTGAATGATTTCAAGGCAATTGAAGGTGACCGTCAAATGGGTGTGCGCTCTTTGCCAGTGCAACTCGGTATCGCAGGTGCGGCCGGGAATGCGTGCTTGATGATGTTAGTACCTCAGTTTGGCGTTATTGGACTCTTATTGGTATGGGGCGCTTATTGGCAAGCATTAGTGATCTTGCTGCTCATCGCCGGTCAAATCAAGATGATGCATTATTTTTTACAGGATCCAGTCAAGCGCGCATTATTTTTGAGTGGTTTTGGAGTGCCATTATTTGTTGCAGGAATGATGGTCAGTGCATTTGCAGTGGCAGGACGTTTCTCGGTAAATTAATTGAACTATGAGCGCTCCTGAAACCACTTATCTCACTTGGCCCCAAATTGCTAGACTAGGTTTAGTCCAGGCATCCTTAGGATCGATTGTGGTCTTAACGACCTCACTCTTAAATCGTGTGATGGTCATTGAGTTAGCTCTGCCCGCAATTTTGCCCGGGGCATTGGTGGCATTACATTATTTTATTCAGTTAATTCGCCCTCGAATGGGTTTTGGTTCCGATCAAACGCGCAGAGCAAGCCCATGGATTCGTGGAGGAATATTGGTATTGGCTAGTGGCGGCGTGTTGGCGGCTGCCTCGACGATTCTTTTGAGTCATTCGGTTGGCTTAGGTATTGCGCTGGCAACTGTTGCCTTTTTGATGATTGGTATTGGCGTGAGTTCTAGCGGCACTGCATTGCTCGTACTGCTAGCAAAACGAGTTGAGCCTAAGAAGAAGGCTGCCGCTGCCACTTGCGTTTGGTTGATGATGATTTTTGGGTTTGCTTTTACAGCCAGTGTTAGTGGAAAGTTCCTCACACCATTTTCATTTGAGCGTCTATTAATGGTTTCATTGACCGTATCGGTGATTGCAGTGATAGTGACATTCTTGGCGATCTGGGGCATGGAATCGCCTGTTGCTAAAGCTGGGCAATTAACACCTAGCATAGATGGGGCTGAGTCAGAAAGCCCAAGCAAAGCCAGTTTTCGTGAAGCTTTTGCTGAGGTCTGGAAAGAAAGTAGGGTACGTTCGTTTACTTGGTTTGTCTTTGTGTCTATGTTGGCTTATAGCTCACAAGATTTGATTTTAGAACCTTTTGCAGCGGTTGCATTTGGTTTTAGCCCCGCTGAAACAACCACTTTGTCTGGTTTGCAAAACGGTGGCGTGCTGGTTGGAATGCTAGCTTTGGCTTTTATCACCAGCAAAGCGAAATCTCAGTCCTTAACGACACTAAGCAATTGGACGATTGGCGGATGTCTGGCTTCAGCTTTGGCGATGTTAGGCCTGGTTTTGTCTGGACCAATTGCTAACGTCATTTTCTTTCAGGTGGCCGTTTTCCTATTGGGTATCTTTAATGGTGCCTTTTCGATTGCTGCTATCGGGTCGATGATGCAATTTGCTAGCATCGGCAGTGCACGGCGTGAAGGTGTTCGTATGGGAATTTGGGGAGCATCGCAAGCGATGGCCTTTGGTTTAGGTGGAATTATTGGAACGGGTTTAAGCGATATTGCGAGGATTATTTTGGGTGACCCAGCTTCTGCCTATGCTTTTGTCTTTTTATTAGAAGGTGTTTTATTTGTTGTGGCTGCGTACTTGTCTTATCAGGCTCGTTCGCAAAAACAAACAAACAATATGTCGAATCATTTAGTGGGTGTGTAGTAAATCAATTAATTGAATATGATGGAGATGAAAATGAGTGCCCTAGAAACTTTTGAAGTCGTTGTGGTTGGCGGTGGCCCTACTGGAGCTACGGCTGCAAGTGATCTTGCAAAGAAAGGTCGAAAAGTCCTCTTATTAGATCGCATGGGCCGCATTAAGCCTTGTGGTGGTGCTATACCTCCTCGCTTGATTAAAGATTTTGAAATCCCCGATGAACTTCTAGTAGCCAAGGCTAATTGCGCCAGAATGATTGCGCCGTCAGATAAGGCGGTAGATATGCATATTGAGGGCGGCTTTGTAGGGATGGTCGATCGCGATAAGTTTGATGAATTCTTGCGTGTCCGTGCCGCCAATGATGGTGCTGAAAGAAGAACCGGCGTCTTTGAGAAACTCACTAGAGATCAAGATGGAGTATCAGTAGTGCACTATCTTGTGCGTGGTAAGCATGGTGCTCCTGATGAAACCGTATCCGTTCGCGCTAAGGCAGTGATTGGTGCTGATGGCGCAAAATCAGTTGTGGGCCGTCAGGCTATTCCAGGTGCTAAGGACGTGGAGTATGTCTTCGCCTATCACGAGATTGTTAAAGTTCCTGAAAACCCACCAGCTGGTTTTGATGGCTCACGCTGCGATGTGTTTTATCAGGGCGCTTTATCCCCAGACTTTTATGGCTGGATTTTTCCTCATGGCACAACCATGAGTATCGGCACAGGCACTGCTGACAAAGGCTTTTCTTTGCGTAGTGCAGTCACTGCCCTTAAAAAACAGACTGGTCTTGAGGATGCTGAAATGCTGAGACATGAAGGTGCACCTCTGCCAATGAAACCCTTAAAGAAATGGGATAATGGCAGAGATGTTGTCTTAGCTGGTGATGCTGCTGGAGTGGTAGCCCCAGCTTCGGGTGAGGGGATTTACTACGGTATGTATGGTGGCAGAGTAGCTGCTGAGGCAGTTGAAGAGCTCCTGGTTACCGGCAATGGTAAGGTCTTAGCAAAGGCTCGTAAGCGCTTTATGAAAGAACACGGCACGGTATTTTTGGTGCTGGGAATCATGCAGCGTTTTTGGTACACCAACGATAAACGTCGCGAGCGGTTTGTCAAAATGTGTGAAGATAAAGACGTTCAGCGCTTAACATTTGAATCGTATATGAATAAAAAACTTGTTCGTCGTGACCCTATGGCGCACTTGAAGATTTTCTTAAAAGATACCGCCCATTTATTGGGTTTTGCGAAAGTTTAAGAAGTGGTCAATCAGTAGCAGTTTTAAATTAGTCCTAACTACTAAAGGGAAGTGGAAGCATGAGAGATAAGAGCGCAGTAAACTTGAAGAACAAAACTGGCAAAATGTACCTGATTGGCATCATTGTATTTTCAGGTTTGATTATCGTAATTATCTTTATTAAATTCTTGTTCTCAGTTTAATTTTGTGGTGTTAGGCTCAGCTGCTCAAGGCTGAAGCTGTTATCGTTCACCAGGCGACCCAGTAGCGCCTGGTATTTGCTGGGCTCTACTGTCTTAGTGCGGGAGAGTATCCAGAGATATTTTCTCCCGGGGTCGCTCACTGCGGCTAATTGGTATTCGGGGTCTATATCGATTACCCAGTAATCTCCCCAGACCACCGGCAGAAAAGATAACCAATCTGGCGCAAAGCGCACCTCCAGAATTGGGGAAGTTGAAGCACCAATTTGCCTTGCAGTACCGATTGCTTCGCCTTTTCCTCCGCCCTCAAATGTGCAGCGATTAGTGACACTCACATTGCCATCATCTTTGATCTTATAGGTCGCATTGGTATCGGCGATGCATTTTCTTTGAAACCAATTCGGAAACTTTGCAATCTCATACCAAGTGCCCTGATAGCGGGCAACATCTAATGAGGCAATTGTCTTAACGGGTGCTATTGTCTTTGGTTCTACTTGAGCTGATTGTGCCATAACCCAATTTTGTGAGTAAGCAAAAATAAGCAGGCCAATGATGTAGTGATTTTTTCTCATAATGTATGCCCTAAGATTTATTTAATTCTGCCACACAAGCGGTTGTTTGTTCACTACCATTTTTGACTTGAGTCAACTCGCTACCCATCTTATTCATTTTGAGTTGCCCAATTTGCGGATCAAAGCGCATTAATATCTGATAAAAATCTTTTACTTCTAGCAGGTTCACCTTAATCTCTTTGCCCTGATAGAGTAGGCTTGCATCGAGAGAGCCCTTAGTAATCAGTATCTGAATGGGGCTGCCGTTGAGAGAGCATGACAATGTTTTACTCTGACTATCTATAGCTTCTACTTTTGGAGCTTGTGTATCACATCCCCATAAAGCCAGCGTCAATATGAGGCTGAATAAGACCCCCTGAGTGCGCATACCGGATGATTTCAAAAGAGTGCTCAAGACAGCTGGGCGAGAGGAGAAACTCCAATGAGGTATTGGTGTAATCCGAATATGAAAATGATCCAGAGGATTACTCCAGAAGCGATGGTAATGACCGTCGCTTTTGTGCTGACTATAGCTTGTTCAGGGATATGAATAGGACGCTTTCTGGCTGAACGAAAATCCAATACAGCCCAAATTAAAAAGGCGCCAAACAGGATGAGATTCACTAGAGTACCATTTGATAATAAATGTGCTAACGCCCATACTTTGACGCCCAAAATCATGGGATGCTTGAGTTTGAGGCGAATCGCATTATTCGAAGGCGAGCTTCCTGCCAGGAAAATAAATGCGACCAGGTTTAAAGCCAGAGCAATATAAATGAGAAAACTATTGGGCTGCCATAAAACTACCGTGCTTTCCCTTGCTTGACCATAGCCAATCACCATGATGATGAAGCCAATCAAGGAGATGATGGTGTACAAACCTTTCCATTTCACTTCACCGATTCGGTCAATCATGTTGTTGCGCCATGACTCAGCAAAGATTCGACATGAGTGACTGCCGAGAAAAATAACTAGACCGATGAGAAATAAAGCCATGGAATGCTCCAAAGGGAAAATAGGTTTTAGGGTTTATGAATTTCTTGATCAGTGGGCTTGATTCCATACGGCTCTACTAGGGGCCAGATATGCTTAGGAACCATAGAAGCCATTTTTGCAGGCTGCTCTCTTCGCAGGTGAAGCACTGTTTCAATCGCTTTCATCTCAACGCGTGTACGAGCAAATTCAAGACCACGAGGACCCACTTTAGGCATTAACCAACCCACAATTGGCCTTAACCAGTTTGGCATTTTTCTTAAGGGAAGGCCGCCAGCAGCGCGCTCCACGTTTTTCATGAAGCCAACCACAGCGGAGTGACGTTTACCAGCAGTTCCCGGTACTGAAGTACGAACTTCGTCGCCTAATAGCCCTAATAGTTCTTCACCGCGCTCATTACGAACAATGAGCCATTGCTCTCCTTGTCCACCCATATAACCAACAGTGATGTCCGATAGCACATTGGTGTAATCGACACAGGTACGGCAGGTTAGGGGAAAGAAGTCATTTGGCAAAGTAGAGAGAGGTAACTGAAGAAACGGAATCTCCTTCTTTTTGCCATTTTTAAAACGGACTTCAACGTGGTAATCCGCTCTAAATTCAAGATAGTTAATCTCTTCTGGCTCAGAGCTAATCAGCGACAGAAAGTGATGAAAATTCTCGGTAGTAGTGTTGTCAGAGCAGGGTGTACCAATAACATAAAGCTTTTCTAACCCAAGCTCTTTCTCTAGAGCCCTTAAGGCATATACCTGGCAAGGGATGCCAATGACAGCCATCTTTTTATAGCCTTTAGCAATCGCGGGCTCCAATAGGGAGAGAAGCGGGGCATAGCCCATTCTCATGCCGCGACACTTGGCCATATCAGATGCTTTATCAATAATGATTGGCAATGGCTTCCAGCGATCATTAGGATCCTCAGTCATGGTCAAAATCGCATCGACCGCGCCAGTTTCTAATAAACGCTCACCAATACGAGTCGTAATACCAGTCCACTGCGCACCTGTGCTGGGATTTTTTAGTCCTGCGCGAAGCATCTTAGTGAATGGACCAAAATGCAACTCATCAGGACGACTTAAGTCTCTTGCTCTACCGTGAACCTGAGTTTCGAGTTCTGGGTATTTGGGCTTGATAAATTGACAAACCTCACCGCAACGTTTTGGGTTGTCAGTTCGAGAAATTCCACAGTCGGTGCATAAGCTCCGATAGGGCGCATTAGCAGGATTCACACGATCCTTTAGACACTATGATTATTAGGGTAAGGGAGCAAAAAGCAAAGTAAACATAATCCATTTATTATGACCTGAATATGCAATTTTTGCAGATCAATTTTATGAACATAGAGAGTAAACATGTTGCCAAATATCCCCCTAAAAAGACTTAATGGATCCCCAGAAAACTTGCAGGATTATGCTGGCAAGACACTCTTAATCGTGAATGTCGCAAGTAACTGTGGCTTTACTTCTCAGTATCGTGATTTACAAAATCTGTATACCGCAAATCAATCTAAGGGGCTGGAGATACTAGGGTTCCCATGCAATCAATTCGGCGCTCAAGAGCCCGGCTCGGCAGAGCAAATCCAAAACTTTTGTAGCACTAACTATGGTGTTACTTTTCCAATGTTCGAAAAAATTGATGTTAACGGGAATAGTACACATCCCTTGTATGTCTATTTAAAGGATCAAGCGCCCGGCGTATTAGGAACCACTGGTATTAAGTGGAACTTCACTAAATTTGTCGTCAGCAAAGATGGCCAATCTATCACACGACTTGCATCTGCAGACGGTGCAAGCAAGATGGAAGAGGTGATTCAGAAACTGCTCTAGATTAGATGCAATTTAGCAGCAATCACTTCTTTTTCTTTTTATCTGAATCCAGCCATTCATTGACATCAGGGAAAGCTTCACTAACTTCGCCCATAAACTCACGCACCATCAGATAGAGGCCAACTACTAGAAGGCAAAAAACAAAAATTGATATAAACAGTAATGTCGTATCACTCATTTTTTACGATTCAAGAGCGCAGATAGCTTGAAATAAATTCCGAAACAGAATATTGAGGGAATCCAAATCGCAGTAAAAATGGACTGCTCACGATCCTGCACCACAAACCATAAATAAGCTGAGGTAAAGAAGGACAGCACCACAGCTAATAAGATGAAGTAATCTGATCTTTTAAACATATTCACTCCTTTGATTCATTATTAAAGTAGTCCCCAATGCCATAACCGATTGCACTCATAAGACAGCCAATGATAGCGCAGCTGACTAAGACGCGAATTCCGGAGGATAGTCCATAGGCAAATTGCTCTAAGGAAATAAAGCTCCATAAACCGAGAATAATTAATATTAAACTAACGCAGCAAATAAAGAATCCGAGCGTAATTAAGATCTTTTCAGTAAGTCGATTTAAGGGAGTCATTATATTAATAGTGGCAAGTGGCTTGAAAGCCTAGAAGATAAATCAATCAAGCAACAGATTCTACAGGCTTTGCTGGCCAAATAAAGTTGGTCATTGCAGCGATGGTAATCAATAGCAGAATGATTTCTAGTAGATAGACACCACAGTAACCCGTTGCTGGATTATTGAGGTCCGCGCCGAAATAATTTCTGGAGGCCATACCAGCCAAAATATCCCGAAATATTCCACCGACACCAATAGCAATACCTGCAGCAGTAGCCTGCACCGCTCCCCACGCACCCAATGCTAAACCACTTTGGTTTTCTGGGGCGTATCTCATAGTGGCAGTTAAGGTTCCATGACTAAATAATCCATTACCAAATCCGATGAGTACCACCCCCACAATAAAAATGAATGTACTGCCTAAGGGTGCAGCCACAATAACCAGTATGAATGCAGGGATACCAATTTTGGCGCCATTACTGGCCATCTTAAAGGGGTCATAACCAGCACTTAATACTTTAGAGGCAATGCTAAAGCCAAATAAACAGCCAAGAGCTAAAGCAGCGGTTAATACCGTAGTGGCGCTCACACTCATGTTTAATAATTCACCGCCATAGGGCTCAAGTAAAACATCATTCATGCTAAATGCCATGGTGCCAAAACCTACTGCGACGAGGCGGCGAACAGCTTGACCACCTTTTTTAAAAGTTTCCCAAGATTCTTTAAAGTTTTGTTTTCTGGCTACCAGTGCTCTTGCGCGGGCTTCTTCGCGGCTTTCTTGCTTCCAAAGAGCAATCGTATTTAATACGATCGTGACTACAGCGCAACCTTGTATCACTTGTATTAAGCGTCCAGGGCTGTACTCTTCCAATAGTTGACCAAAAATGAGGGCGCTACCAATCATGCCAATTAACAGCATCACATACATCAGGCCAACAATATTCGCTTGGGATTTAGGCGGTGCAAGATCACAAGCTAAGGCAAGACCTACGGTTTGGACAGTGTGAATACCGGCGCCAACTAATAAAAATGCCAGTGCAGCAGCAGCTAATCCAATCCATGCTGGCGCTTCACTGGCATTACCTGCTCCAGCTAAAACCAGTAAAGCAAAAGGCATGATGGCTAAGCCACCAAATTGCACCATCGTTCCCATCCAAATATACGGAACACGACGCCAACCTAGAGCAGACTGATGGGTGTCCGAGCGAAAGCCAATCAGGGCCCTAATGGGAGCAAAAATAATCGGCAAGGAAACCATGATCGATACCAGTGATGCTGGTACTTGTAACTCAACAATCATCACTCGATTAAGGGTGCCCACCAATAATACAAGGGCCATGCCAACCGATACTTGGAATAAAGACAGTCTCAGTAATCTGCCTAGTGGTAATTCAGCAGAGGCAGCATCTGCAAAAGGCAAGAAGCGAGGGCCTAAATTAGCCCAAGTGCTGATTAATTTTTGACCAAAACGATTCATCTAAAACTGAGTGTAAACGACGGATACGCAAAGCAAAAAATAAGACCCAGATCTTACGATCTACGCCTCATGAGATAAGATTGAACTTATTTTTTGGCTGCGGGTGCTGCAGGTGCCGTTGAAGCAGCAGCTTTTGTAGATTGACCACCCTCTAAAAAGGCTTTTACCCAAGTTGTGTTGTTTAGTAATGCCAAATGAACTGAAAAAGAACCAACCGCTACAGCGCCCAAAAACAATGGAATGCCAACTGTTGGTCTAACCACTGTCCATATTTTTCCGTAGATCATCTCAATCTCCTGTAATTATTTCAACCAAGGTGAATAGATATAAGCAAGTAAGTGGGCGAGTGCTGCAATCATCCCAAAAAATTGCGTACCTTGAATGAGGTTGCGATGTAACTCTTCTGCTTCCTCAACACTGAGACCTGTAAGAGTGTTATTTGTCATAGCTTTTTCCCCTCAAATCTAACTGCGTCGTGCTAACCCACACGAGGGCGTTTAATTAACTTAGATACCACATGGTAAATTTAGTACGAATGTGTAAATAAATCTATACAGTTTTGTTAGGAATTTCCCTTATGAGTCAATATATTGCAATGCAAAATACTTATCCGTAACAGTTATTTTTTTGTGCTTTATTGGGGCATACGAGATATAAAATGGACCC
>JABMMT010000044.1 GCA_013205155.1 Betaproteobacteria bacterium
GGTAATAGCTTTTGGCCTTCTAGTTCAGCATGTAGAGTAAACACCTGATCATTTGGATTGCTTTGGGTGATGGCCAACAACTTGTCTACTGCTGCAAACTCATCAGCATCATCCACGCCAATTAACTCATCTAGGGTAGGGAGGGTTGTAGGATATTGAACATGCTTCGCTTTGCCAGACGGTAAGCTTAGGCGATAAGGAATCAGATTGGGTTCGGCTCTGCCGTCTGATGAATATTGAATGCCCCATTGATCTAGTTGTCCAAGAGCAGTTTCATTCATTTGCCAACCAGCTGCGCCATAAGTTTTTGGAGGATGCCCAAAGATTTCTAAAAATCGATCCCAACTTTTTTGCATCATTGCGCGAGTCCAATTTGGGCTTTGATGGCGAACCTGATCGTGCCAAGCTACATGATCCCATGCATGAATTCCTACTTCGTGACCTGCTTGATCGATTGCGCGCATTTGTGCAGTTGCTTGTTTGCCGATATCAGGGCCGGGTAGCAATACACCATAAAGCAAAGTCTTAATCCCATAATGCTCAACTACTGAAGTACGGCTGACTTTTTTCAAAAAGCCAGGACGAAAAACACGCTTTAATGCCCAGCCCGTATGATCTGGTCCGAGGCTAAATAAGAAAGTTGCCTTTAAACCAAAGCGCTCAAGGGAGCGAGCCAGATTAGGCGCACCTTCTTTAGTTCCGCGTAAGGTATCAATATCTACCTTTAGTGCAATTTTGGCCATGGAATACTATGTTATTCGGTATCAACAAGGTGGCGTGCTTTTTCCACATCCTGACGATAGGCTTCAAATATATTCTTGAGCGCATCAGTCATCGTGGTACTTGGCTTCCAACCCAATTCACTCATGGTGTTGTCGATAGCCGGCACTCGGTTTTGTACGTCTTGGTAACCGTCACCATAGTAAGCGCTGGAAGTAGTTTCCAGAATTTTCACTTCATTTGCCATCTTGGCATATTCAGGAATACTTCGTGCGATCTCTAGCATTTGATTGGCGAGGTCACGAATAGAATGATTGTTCTTTGGATTACCGATGTTATAGATCTTGCCATTAGCAATACCATCTTTATTATCAATAATGCACATCAATGCATCGATACCATCATCGACATAGGTAAATGCTCTTTTTTGGGCGCCACCGTCTACTAAATTAATTGGTTCACCACGTACGATGTGACCCAAGAACTGAGTAACCACTCGTGAAGAACCCTCTTTTGCGGTGTAGATACTATCGAGACCAGGCCCAATCCAATTAAATGGACGGAAGAGGGTAAAGCGTAGTCCCTCCATGCCATAGCCCCAAATGACGCGATCCATTAATTGCTTAGAGCAGGCATAAATCCAACGTGGCTTATTGATTGGTCCATACACCATATTGGATTTAGAGGGATCAAACTCACTGTCTTCGGACATGCCATAGACCTCAGAGGTCGACGGGAAAACTAAATGTTTTTTGTATTTCACAGCAGAGCGAACGATCGGAAGGTTGGCTTCAAAATCAAGCTCAAATACTTTAAGCGGTTGTTGTACATAGGTTGCGGGAGTGGCAATCGCAACTAATGGGAGGATCACATCGCATTTACGAATGTGGTATTCGACCCATTCCTTGTTAATAGTGATATCACCCTCAAAGAAATGCATGCGTGGATGTTTGACTAAATCACCTAGGCGATCATGTTGCATATCCATGCCATAAACGTCCCAATCGGTCGTTTCTAGAATGCGTTTTGAGAGGTGGTGGCCGATAAAGCCGTTTACCCCAAGAATGAGTACTTTTTTCATCTTTACTGCCTCGTTTCAATCTAATGTGTTTTTGCTGGAAACCATTCCAAGATTTCAATGACTGTATGGTCGCCACAAATACCGAATACTCGATTATCAACCACTTGGATACCGCGAGCTCCAAGATCGAGCTTCTCTGGAAAGGGTCCTATGAGGCGAGAGCGGCCCACAATCATGGTCTGGCCTTGCCAGTCTGTAAATGCCCCTGGATAAGGGGGTGCCACGGCCCGCACCAGGTTATGGACTTGAAATGCGGTTTGCTCCCAGCGAATCTGCCCATCAGA
>JABMMT010000045.1 GCA_013205155.1 Betaproteobacteria bacterium
CGCGTGGTTGAAGATGCTGCCCAGGCATTTGGATCACAGTGGAATGGAAAAAAGATTGGTAGTTTTGGCGATCTAGTAAGTTTTAGTTTTCAAGCAAATAAAAATCTCACGACCATCGAAGGTGGTTGCTTAGTATTAAATAATGTAGAAGAAACTCAGCTTGCAGAAAAACTACGCTTGCAAGGGCTTACCCGACAAGGCATTGATGCTATGGATGTCGATATATTGGGAGGTAAAGATAATCTCACCGACGTCAACGCAGTAATTGGCTTAGAGCAACTCAAACAACTACCCACCTATCAAATACGGCGTGCTGCTCTAGCGCGTCAATACTTTAATGTGATACGCAGCGAACTCCATTCATCTGGTCTAGATGCTTTAGGTTTGGAATTACCAGTTGAAAACTTTACCGAGACGAACTGGCACATGTTTCAAGTCATTCTTCCTTTGACACAATTAACCGTAGATCGCGCCCAAGTAATGACCGAATTAAAAGAGCTTGGAATTGGCACAGGGGTTCATTACCCCATTATTACGGGTTTCACGCTGTACCAGAACTTAGGCTACAAAACAGCGGATACGCCTCATGCGCAGCGTATAGGGAGCTCTATTCTGACCCTTCCCCTATTCCCAGCAATGACGGATGAAGATATTGGCCGCATAGTCAAGGGATTGGCAGGAATACTCACAAAATACAGTAAAAACTAGGGTTCTTTGGGACAAGCCCCAAGATCAGGCAAAATTGCGGCATGACCGCACATTTAGACGCTGATCCAAAGCTGAGCATTATTGTCCCTATATACAACGAGGAAGACGGTCTCCAAGCTTTATTTCATCGCCTCTACCCCGCTCTAGACGCTGTAGCTGTTAAGCATAATATTAGCTACGAAATCGTCTTCATCAATGATGGTAGCAAAGATCGCTCTGCTGGCATCCTGGCCAAGCAAGTAGAACTTCGTCCCGACGTGACTCGCGCTGTTTTATTCCACAGTAACTTTGGTCAACATATGGCCATCATGGCAGGCTTTGAATACGCTAGAGGTGAGTACATCATTACCTTGGATGCGGACCTACAAAACCCGCCTGAAGAAATTGATGCATTGACAGAGCAATTACTAAAGGGTCATGATTACGTTGGCACTATTCGGGTCCATCGTCGTGATAGTTTCTTTAGAAAGCTAGCTTCACGCGCCATGAATCGTTTGCGCGAAAGAATTACCCACATTACGATGACTGATCAAGGCTGCATGTTACGTGGCTATAGTCGTCGCATTATTGACTTAGTGCGTCAATGTGATGAAAGCAATACTTTTATACCTGCCTTGGCTTACACCTTCGCATCAAACCCAACAGAAATTACGGTAAAGCATGAAGAGCGTTTTGCTGGAGAATCTAAATACACTCTCTACCAACTGATTCGCCTTAATTTTGATTTGGTAACTGGTTTCTCAGTCATGCCTTTGCAAATCTTTTCTATTTTAGGGATGCTCCTCTCTCTAGCTGCAGGCAGCCTCTTTGCTTATCTCCTGTTCCGTCGCTTCCTCCTGGGCGCAGAAGTTGAGGGAGTCTTTACTTTATTTGCGCTTACCTTCTTCTTGATTGGGGTGATGCTTTTTGGTTTGGGTTTATTAGGCGAATACATTGGACGTATTTATCAGCAAGTCAGAAAACGCCCGAGATATGTCGTGCAAACTGTCTTAGAGAAAAAATAATTGCGCGCCGTCGTCTTCGCTTATCACGATGTAGGTGTTGATTGCCTAAAAGCACTCCTAGCAGCAGGAATCCAAATTGACTTAGTAGTCACTCATGAAGATGATCCGAATGAGAATGTTTGGTTTGGAAGCGTCAGTAAGCTTTGTACTAAGAAACATATCCCTTATGTGACGCCGAGCGCAACCGAGTTATCGAGCTTGATTCCTCAGCTCCAGACTCTTAATCCAGACTATATTTTCTCTTTTTATTACCGCAATATGATTCCTGCTGAAATCTTGGCTTGCGCAACAATTGCAGCCTTAAACATGCACGGCTCTTTATTACCAAAATATCGGGGTCGCGCACCAGTCAACTGGGCCATTCTTCATGGTGAGACAAAAACAGGCGCTACTTTGCACGTCATGGAAATTAAGCCTGATGCTGGTGACATTGTGGGTCAAGCAGAGGTCAATATTGGCCCTGATGAAACTGCGACCGATGTATTTACCAAGGTAAGCCAAGCAGCAGTAATCGTGATGAATACCGTGCTCCCCCAGTTAATCCAAAGTAATGTGCCACGGAGTGCAAATCCGCTATCCCAGGGAAGCTATTTTGGAGGCAGAAAACCTTCTGATGGGCAGATTCGCTGGGAGCAAACCGCATTTCAAGTCCATAACCTGGTGCGGGCCGTGGCACCCCCTTATCCAGGGGCATTTACAGACTGGCAAGGCCAGACCATGATTGTGGGCCGCTCTCGCCTCATAGGACCC
>JABMMT010000046.1 GCA_013205155.1 Betaproteobacteria bacterium
ATCAGAAAATGAAGTAATGCATAGAAAAAGCAGAAAAGGCCAAACATCCGGCGCAGCTTAATCCATACCGTCGAGGCAGTGAGAAGACGTAATGGGGTCATAGCCAAAGTGATGCACAAAAAGACTAAAGTCCAAGTTCCCGTAGAACGAGTAATCAATTCAATTGGATTAGCACCAAGCTCATCATTCATACCCAGCCATATCAGGCGTATGAGTGGTAGTAAGGAAAGAAAGAAAAAGCTAGTCTTGAGAAAACGCATACGACATATTAGACGACTTGCTTTTAGATGGGTAGTGATGAAAAAGCCACCTGATGACGGCTTTCTCGGAGCAGCCCTTTTAGGCTAGACTTAAACCTTCTTACAAAAATGAGAAGTTTCGTACTGGTCTGCCGATAGCAGCTAAAATTGCTTTCGCCACTGCAGGACCCACCCCGCAAATCGTGGGTAAAGCTGTAAACACTCCAAATCCAGCAGTTCTGCTATCGAATTCTGGGTTAATTTGCTATCCTCAATACTCAATTAAGGATAAATATGACGAACGAAGATCAAACCCAAAACGACGAAGATTTTGATTACGGGTGCGAGTGCGCCATGACCTTACTAAATGAGCCTACTGAAGACCGCCTAAACGACCTCATTGATGAACTCGATGAAGACGGCATGATTGCTACAGAAGTGGTTTATGGCTTATTAGCTACCATCCTCATGAGCATTAACGAAGAGGATCATGAGGGTGATGAGCACTAATCTCTAAAGCTAGGATATCCATTTTCTTGGCCATCTGAATATCCAATTGCGTGATTTGGCCCTCGGAATGGGTACTTAAGTTGACCAATACCTTATTCCACACATTTGACCAATCTGGATGATGATCCAGCTCATTTGCGTATTCGGCACACTGCTTCATGAATTCAAATGCTTGCATAAAGTCAGTAAAAATAAATTCACGTGAAATCACTTGCTTTTCAGAATTGATTTTCCATAAAGGAATGGCTTCTTGAAAATTAAAATCACTAGGTAATAGGGGATATTTCATTTTTCCTCACTCTGAGATAGTTGTTTTAAATCATTCGGATAAAGCCAGCGCCATTCCCCCGGAGACAAATCTGCAGGCATTCTATAAGCACCAATCTGACTTCGATGTAATTGCTCTACATGATTACCTACTGCAGCCATCATCCGCTTTACTTGATGATAACGCCCTTCTACGATGGTCATTGCTAAAACATTCTCTGATAGCTGTTCGCAAGCTGTAGCAAAGCATGGTTTAGGGTCATCCTCTAACACTACACCCTTCATCAAATGCTCAATTTGCTTTTCAGTAATCGGATTAGGGGTGGTAATGCGATATACCTTCCCAATGTTTTTCTTAGGCGTAGTCATTTTGTGGATAAATTGACCATCATCTGAAATCAGAAGCAATCCTGTGGTGTCATAGTCTAGGCGCCCAACGCATTGCAAGCCTCGCTCAACAAATGGACTGGGTAACAAACTATAAACACTAGGGTGATGAGTGGTTTTATGGGAGCACTCATAGTTGGCGGGCTTATTAAAGACGATATAGGCCTTCTCATGGAACTCCCAATCCTT
Organism: Betaproteobacteria bacterium; assembly: GCA_013205155.1. Taxonomy (GTDB): domain Bacteria; phylum Pseudomonadota; class Gammaproteobacteria; order Burkholderiales; family Burkholderiaceae; genus Polynucleobacter. The sequence continues at coordinate 1,593 of JABMMT010000046.1, forward strand.
ACCTTCTACATTGAGTACTAGACCATCAGTTGCAATACGCTCATCTGGATTGTCCGCGATAACACCATTGACCTTCACCAGCTCTGCATAAACCAGATCCGCACAATACCGTCGCGTACCAAAGCCTTGACTGAAGAGTATTTTCTCGAGGGAGATTGGTTTTGCCATATATGCTGCAAAGGATACTACAGGGGACTTTTAATCGAATAGATATGATTCCCAATACAAAGCCTCTATGAAACCAAAGTAGCTAAGGCCGATCTTTGGAACCCTCAATTTCGGTTAATATCCATTCCTTGAATTTTCTAGAATAAATATTCTGCTGGCTATTAGATGGCATGACTAAATAATAAGTATTGTCGCCACAATCATGGCTCTGCATTACCGGCCTTACCAACTTACCTAATTCAATATCGTCCCTTACTAAAAAATATTGGGCCATTGCGATACCAAGACCCTCCTTTGCTGCAGAATACGCAATCTCAGAGTTTTCGCACATCATTCCCTGAGGTATTAAATCTACTGATAAGCCGATACCTGAAAACCAAAGATTCCAATCATTTGGACGTCTTTTTATATGAAGCAAGTTACACGTTAGCAAATCTTTAGGTTGCTTAATTTTTTTGCCCTTTAAATACTCTGGGCTACAGACTGGGACAATAACATTGTCAATAAGCTTGGTAGAAGTGGCATTGGGCCAATCTCCAGACCCTAATCGAATTGCACAATCAATATTGTCTCTAGCAAAATCAACAGGATCTAAAGAGGTCGTCAGCTCTAAAGAGATTTCTGGATTAGCAGATAAAAACTTCGGGGCATGAGGGATTAACCATCTTATAGAAAATGTGGTGTATGAGCGAATTTTTAAAGTACTATTTTGTGCTGAGCCTTTAATACTGTTAGCTGCAGTTTGAATTTCTAATAAGGCCTTTGATACTGCTCGCTGAAATATCTTTCCTTTTTCATTCAGAATAATTTGGCGATGTCGTCTTATAAATAAGGGCGCGCCCAAGAAACTCTCAAGATGTTGTATTTGTTTTGTGATGGCTCCTGGAGTAACACATAATTCATTAGCGGCATGAGAAACACTCTCATGGCGAGCAACTGAATCAAAGGCTTTCAAAGCATTTAATGGGGGCAACTCGTGCATATTAGTTAAATAAGATGCGACTTATAGCCTGCAATTTACTCTTATGCCCCCATTATCGAGACGCATCATTCTGGTTTAAGACCAGCATCCCTAATAGTCTTGGCCCACTTTTGAGCCTCAGTTTTTTGGAATGCCCCAAATGCCTCTGGTGTCATGACTTTAAATTTCGCCCCCTCTGTATCAAGCCGCTTTTGTACATTAGGCTGTTGCATCACCTTCACTATTTCAGTGTTTAACTTGCTAACAATAGCGGGTGGCGTCCCATTCGGAGCAAAAATACCAATCCAGTTACTGACATCAAAACCTGGCAAGGCTTCAGAAACGGTTGGCACATCTGGCAATGAAGGAGAACGGGTTCCCCCAATGACGGCCAGTGCTCTCAATTTACCAGTTTTAACATATGGCAAAACGGTTGGCATCGTAGCAAACATCAGCTGAGTTTGTCCACCAATCAAATCGGTAATTGCAGGCGCATTTCCCTTATAAGGGATATGAGTCATGTCGACTTTTGCTAAAGACTTGAATAACTCACCGGCAAGATGACTTGTGGTTCCAACGCCACCTGACCCATAAGAAATTTTTCCTGGATTCGCCTTAATATAGGCAATTAATTCAGGGACTGATTTAGATGGCACTTCTGGACCCACAACCAGTAAACCTTCAGCATCTAAAACGAACGCAACTGGTTGGAAATCTTTCATCGGATCGTATGGCATATTTTTTATAAGATACGGGTTCACTGCATGACTCCCAATATTACCCATTACTAATGTATAACCATCTGGAGCTGCTTTGGCAACAAAATCTGAGCCTATATTGCCACCTCCGCCAGTTTTATTTTCAACAATGACGGGCTGACTCCAGGCCTCACTGAGCCCTTGCGCTATTACCCTTGAAAAGGTATCGGCGATACCGCCTGTAGCGAAGGGGGAAATAATTCTGATTTGACGATCAGGATACGAAGAGCTTTGAGCCTGAGCGCCAGAAACCAAAGCGAATGAAATAAATAAAAACTGAAATAACTTTTTCATATCCTAACTCCTTGATAATTAAAATACTTGATCAAATAGATAAACAAAATCTTCTTTATTTAATGGACGTGGATTGGTTGCAGTGGAATGATCATTTACAGCTCCCTCTATCATTTTAGGCAACATCTCTCTAGTGAAACCCATTGCACTTAATGAAATTGGTAGCCCTAAGCGCTGATTTAAATTAGTAATGTAATCTTCTAGTTTTATTTTGGAATAAATGCCCAAATACATCTCTAGGGTTTGTAATTTCTCTTTGCAATGTTCTCTATTAAACCTTAGCACCGCAGGTAATATTAATGCATTAAGAGTGCCATGATGAAGCGTTATATTTTTTAATCCCCCCAATGGGTGTGACA
>JABMMT010000047.1 GCA_013205155.1 Betaproteobacteria bacterium
AGCTCATTTAATACGGTTTCCTTAGAGCCCCCACTGATTCTTTGGAGCCTAAAAAAACAGTCGCGCTTCATGCCTTGGATGGAAGTTGGGAAAAAACATCTGATTCATGTACTTGAACGTACACAAGAAGATTTAGCCATGCACTTTGCAACTGTTAAGCATGATCAGTTGATCGGTGTGGATCATCAAATCGCTGATAGCGGTCTTTGCCAGATTAATCATTGTGTTGCTTATTATGAATGTGAAACCATTTCCGTCCACACTGGCGGAGACCACAACATCATCGTTGCCAAAGTAATGAGCCTAACAAATCATCCAGAAAAAGAACCGCTTATTTTTGCGCGCAGCAAATTTGTTGGTCTTGATTTCGTCGAACTTAAAACAATTTAATTCAAGTAAATACAAATGAAGGAAAAGCCATGATTCGTTTATGGGGCCGTAAAAGTTCGATCAATGTACAAAAAGTTTTGTGGTGTCTCGCTGAACTTGGAATGCAGGAAGGTAAAGACTTCGAGCGAATTGATGCAGGACTTCACTTTGGAGTAAATCGGACCCCTGAGTTTCTCAAATTAAATCCTAATGGACTTGTCCCAACCCTGGAAGATGGTGATATCGTACTTTGGGAATCGAATACCATCATGCGCTACCTAGCGTGCCAATACGATAAGCAGGGCCGTTATCCAAGTGACATTGCTAGTCAATACGGTTCAGAAAAATGGCTTGATTGGCAAGTTGGAACTTTATGGCCAGCTTTACGTGCACCATTTTTAGGCTTAACTCGCGTGCCTGAAAACGAACGTAAGTACGATGCCATTAAAAAAGGGTATCAAGACACCAATAACTTGTTAGAACTGCTGGACACTACTTTAGCAAATCAAGACTATTGCTCAGGCAAGCAATTTCACATTGGCGATATTGCTCTAGGGCTCTGCGTTGCTCGTTGGATATTGGTAGATGAAACCTTCCCAGAAAAAACTGGTGGTCGTATCAAGCTAAAAAATATTGACGCATGGCTTAAGCGCTTGGAAACAGAAACCCTATTTAATGAAATTGTCGAGAAACAGCTCAACATCATCAAATAAGGAAAGTTTACTGTTGCTTAAATTTATTTTTATGGTGGTCAGCGCCTAGCAATAGATACATTGCTGGAACAACAAATAAGGTGAAGAGGGTGCCGATTGATAATCCGGTAAAGATCACAATACCCATTGACTGACGACCCGCAGCACCTGCTCCTGAGGCAATCACCAAAGGAACCACTCCCAGAACCATCGCGGCAGTAGTCATTAGGATGGGTCTTAAGCGTACGCTACTTGCCTCGACAATAGCATCAAGCTTACTGCGACCAGCCCCTTGTAATTCATTAGCAAATTCCACAATCAAGATTCCATGCTTACTAATTAAGCCCATGAGAGTCACTAAGCCCACCTGGGTATAAACGTTTAGCGTAGTGAATCCTAGGTTGATAAAGATGAGCGCGCCAAATAAGGCAAGGGGAACTGAGACTAAGATCACAATGGGATCGCGAAAGCTTTCAAATTGAGCAGCTAGCACAAAGAACACGATCAAAATCGCAAAGAACATGGTTACCAAGAAACCACCAGATTCAGCCATAAACTGACGTGAGGGTCCAGCGTAATCCATGCTATATCCGTTTGGTGCGACCTCTTTCAAAGTCTGACGCATGAACTCCAATAAATCTTCCTGTGAAATAAATGGTGTATTCACGCCAGCAATGGTAGCTGAATTCAATTGCTGAAAGTGATTGATTGATTGGGGTACTACTCTTTTCTTAATGCTGGCAATAGTGCGGGCTTGAACCATTGCACCACTGGGAGTGCGAATATAGTAATCCAATATTTGATCGGGGTTTAATCTATCGACTTGCTTGACCTGAGGAATGACTTTATATGAGCGCCCAGAGACAGAAAAATAATTGACATAGCCACCGCCTAAGGCCGCAGATAATGCTGCGCCAACCTGCTGTTGCGTCATTCCTAAGGCAGCTACTTTCTCGCGATCAATCACTAAAACATCTTGCGGTTTATCAATTTTTAAATCTGAATCAACGTAGAAAAAGTTTCCGCTACGACGCGCCTTATCTAATACTGCTTGTGAAACTTCATTCAACTGATCATATGGCTCTGTTGTAGTAATGACTACTTGAACTGGAAATCCCTGAGCTCCAGGCAATGCAGGGAACTGGAATGCTGCAACCCGAACACCAGCAATTGAATTCCACTTCTTTTGCATATCCTCTTGGAACTTGGTGGCATTGCGGCTTCGTTGAGTCCAATCTTTTAGCAAGACGCCGCCAAAACTACTGGTAGGGCTGGTAATTTGGAACATTTGTTCATACTCGGGTTCCGCGCTAGATATCTGATAAATCTGATCAGCATAAGTCTGCATTTGATTTACCGTACTGTTAGGTGGTCCGGAAGCCTGCATCAATACAATGCCCTGATCTTCAGTAGGCGCTAATTCTGCACGTGCAGTTGCATATAAATATGCAACACCCCCCAATAGAATGGCACCCATCACAATAATGACTTGCCATGTACTTAATAAATCTCGTAGGGTGCTTTGATAGCTGTGGTGAACCTTTTCAAAAATACGATCAATCTTTTGTACAAATGGAGAAGCCTCTTGCTCTTCAGTAAAAATGCGAGAGCACATCATTGGCGAAAGTGTTAACGCAATCAGGCCCGAGACAGCTACGGCACTAGCCAAAGTAAAGGCAAACTCAGTAAACAGAGCGCCCGTTAAACCGCCCTGAAAGCCAATTGGAATATATACCGCGATTAAAACGATCGTCATTGCCAAAATCGGACCACCTAATTCTCGGGCGGCAATTAAAGAAGCCTCTAATGGGGACTTGCCTTCTTTCATATGACGATCAACGTTCTCCACCACAATAATGGCATCATCGACCACCAATCCAATTGCTAACACTAAAGCCAAGAGCGTTAATAAATTAATTGAGTAGCCCAATACCTGCATCATGAAGAAGGTGCCAATTAATGAGAGTGGCATCGCAATTACTGGTACTGCCACAGCACGATAACTACCCAAAAAGAGGTAGATGACTACCATCACAATTAATAAAGCTTCTAGTAAAGTAGTAACTACCTCATCAATCGAACTAGTAATAAACATGGTTGAGTCATAAACCACCTTACCAGTCATGCCGACTGGTAATTGCTTTTGGATCTCAGGAACAATGTCCCGTATACGTTGCGCGACATCCAATAAATTGGCTTGAGGGGCAACTTTAATCGCGATGAACACTGACCGCTTACCGCTAAAGGCAACGTTGGTGTTGTAGTCCTCAGAACCAAGGGTTACATTGGCAACTTGGTCTAGATAGACTATATTCACGCCATCTTTTTTGATCACTAACTTACGAAACTCTTCAAGAGTATGTAAATCTGTTCCGGCAACCAGATCAACGGCCACCATATCACCCTTCGTACTACCCACCGCTGATAAGTAATTATTTGCTGCCATGGCGTTATAAACATCGTCAGCCCCAACACCAAGACCAGCCATCTTTTCGCGATCTAACCAAGCACGCAAAGCAAATTTTCTACCACCAGTAATTTCTGCGTTTTGAACACCGTCAACAGAATCTAGTTTTGGCTTTACTACTCGAAGCAAATAGTCAGTAATCGCATTATTCGGAATCTCATCACTGTAAAAGCCCATATACATTGCCGCAGTAGATTGCCCAACCTGTACAGTCAATACAGGTTGTTGAGCCTGCGGGGGCAATTGGTTTTTGACAGCACCAATCTGGGTTTGAATTTGGGTTAGCGCTGCATTAGCGTCGTAATTCAACTTCAAAGTAGCAATGATGGTAGATACGCCACTCACGCTTGCAGAGGACAAGTAATCGATACCTTGTGCCTGTGCAATAGAAGCCTCTAGGGGTTGAGTTATGAAACCTGCGATTGTTTCAGGATCAGCACCAAAGTAAGCAGTGCTAATAGTGACAATCGCATTTTGAGTTTGGGGGTACTGATTAACAGGCAGGCTACCAACCGCCTTTAAACCAAATACCAAGACGAGCGCACTGACAACCAGTGAGAGTACCGGTCTTCTAATGAATATGTCAGTCCAATTCATCTGCTACTTATTCCTGAGGCTTTGGATTAGGCGAATTAGCTGGCTGCACCTTGTTATTAATAATCAAAGGGGTACCGTTCTTCAACTTCAGCTGCCCACTAGTGACAACTGTTGCGCCCTCTTCAACCCCTTTCAGGATTGCCACTTGATCACCGCGTGTTGCGCCCGTAGTGACGAAGACTTGTTGTGCCTCTAAAATATCTTTCCCTTGTTTATCTTTCTTGCCAGTAGGCTTAGCAAGGAAGACTGTCGAGCCATATGGGTTATAGGTCACAGAAGTTTGTGGCAAAGTCAGCAACTTCACTTGATTGCCCAACTTAATATTGACATTAGCAAACATGCCAGGAAGAATTTTCTTGTCAGGATTCGCCAGTCGAGCTTCGACTTGAATATTTCGAGTGTTGGTATCCACTTTGGGGCTCACAGCAGTAATCTTGCCGGTAAAGCTAGCGTCCTTAAAGGCATCTGTGGTGACCTCCACTTCCTGACCCACCTTAATTTGCTCAGCATTATTTTGTGGCAAATTAAAATCTACAAAAATCGGATCCAAAGTTTGTAAAGTCAGCAGCTTGTCACCTGAGTTCACATACTGCCCAGGGTTGATCGAAACAATACCGATGCGTCCGGAGAATGGTGCTTTGAGGTTTTTCTTGGCAACCAAAGCTATTTGCTGCTCTACTTGCGCCTGCTTTGATTTCGCATCAGCTGCGCTGGTATCAAATACGTTTTTACTAATTGCCTGAATGGCTAGCTGCTGTCCATCACGCTCATTAATAACCTTAGCTAAATCAGCCATCGCCTTTAATGAATTTAACTGGGCGACATCTGATGTGTCATTTAGCTTGATAAGAAGTTCGCCCTCTTTAACATCTTGGCCTGATTTAATCGGTACAGCTGCAACCAATCCAGCAAGTTCTGGACTGAGCTCAACACCCCTAAAGGCACGAATATTTCCAACACTACTTAACTTGGGCTGCCACTCAGATGTGCCAATCTCCATTGTTGAAACGGTTGCTGGCGGTAAACCCACACCTGAGATGAAATACTTAATCATGAATGTCTTGAGTTGATTAAAGCCAAAAATCAACCCTAACAACAGAAAAACACCACATAACATGATGATCATTCGACGTTGCAGTGGCTCCATCGCCATCAATTTTTTATGTAACTTTGTATTACGCCATTTCTGACCCATGCGAGCCCAAAGAGAAAGCACTCTATCTCCCATCGCCTTGAGATTTAGCCATGACCATATGGCCACAATGACAGCAAGCAACTTAGTCTTAATTTTTTCCAGAAGTTTCATTGTGATCTTTATTCGCTATGTCTTTTGGTTGAAAAGCAGGGCCAGTACGATTCCACCAACCACCACCTAATGCTGCAAATAGTGCTGCGGTATCAGCAAAACGTGTCGCTTGCGCAGAGACTGATTTCACCTTAGCCACTTGATATTGATTTTGGTAATACAGAACTGCTAAGTAACTTGCAGTACCTAGTTTGTATTGCTGCTGAACTAGATCTAGTGTTTCATAAGCATAGCGCTCTGCATCCGAAGCAGATTTTAAAGCTTGTGAGCCCGTTTCAAGAGCGCGCAGTGCATCAGCCACCTCCTGAAATGCCTTAAGAACTGTTGCCTGGTATTGGTAAACCGCTTGTTCGTAATTTGCAATCGCACCACGACGCTGCGCTAATAGTTGACCACCCTGAAACAAAGGCTGAAAAATTCCACCTGCAATTGCCCATAAGCTTGCATTTGGTCCAAATAAAGCGCTACTAGTTAAAGCGGCTGAACCAATTGCACCTGTAATATTTAATTGTGGCAATAAGTTAGCTGTTGCCACCCCCACTAAGGCATTCGTTGACTTTAATTGAGCCTCTGCTGCACGAACGTCAGGGCGCTGACGGACTAGGCTAGACGGTACTGAGAGTGGTAATTTCTCTGGTAAGCGAAGCGTACTTAAATCAAACTTGGTGATATTAGCGTTACTTGGTAATTCACCAACTAATACTGCTAATTGATTTCGAGCAAAGGAGAGATTTCTTTCATAATTAAATAAATCTACTTGTGAGCTAGAAACTAATGTTCTTTGTGAAGTGACATCCACCTTAGAAACAGTTCCAATGTCTAACTGTCTTTCAGTCAACTCAGCTAAGTTGGTCTGAGCTTTCAAAATTTCTTCTGTTGCCTGCATCTGGGCGCGCAAGGCAGCCTCACGAACGGCCCCAGTAACGATATTGGCAGTTAAAGAAAGGTAAGCACCCTCTAACTGAAATTGTGTAATTTCAGCTTGTGCCCTAGCACTTTCGACAGCACGGCGCGCACCCCCAAATACATCCAACTTATAGCTGACATTGACAGAGGTGTTATAAACGTTATAGATA
>JABMMT010000048.1 GCA_013205155.1 Betaproteobacteria bacterium
GGGGGCAAAGATATAAAGAAAATATTGTTTTGTATAGAAAGCAAGAACGGTTCCCAATGCTGCCAGCAGAATGGAGGACAGACTTTGAGATTTTCTAATTTGAAATAAAACGAGCAAGACGATTAGCAATCCGCAGGGAGCAGGATTTAGTATCAATACTGAATTGGTTGCAGACCCCGTCCAAAGGGCTGCAGTAAAACTGAGAATGGCTGGAAATAATTGCCCACTTAATTTATACACTTCAGAAGCGATGATCACAGCTGTCAGGACAATGCAGGTACAGACGAAAAATTTAGTAACTAAGAAGATATCAACGTGAAGGATCCAGCTTAAGCCTCCCGCTAAAAGTGGAAAAACTAGGCCATAAATATAGAAAAAGGGTGGGCCAACTGAAAATGAATAGGGTGAAGACTGATCAAAGAGTGAATTACTCAGACTAATACCGCTCCAATCCCGATATTCAGTTGGGATAGGATGATAAATGAGATGAAAGCACTGAAAAATCCAAAAGCCAATAAAGTAGAGCACTAACACTAGAAAAAATTGCTGTGATCTAGTGAATGACTTAGATTGATCAATGATTTTTTTTAGCATATGGCGATATTAACTAGATATTCAACTCTTTTGAAGAGCGCTATTTCCTAAGTAAATAAAATCTTGCATCGTCTTTTCAAATCTTAGAAAAATATTTCGGAATAGACATAATACTAATGGAATTGATAGAATAAAGAAATATGGTGAATAAAAAGGCATCGCTATATTAAACTTCTCAAGCATCAAAATAATGGATAGCTGAAGCAGAAGGTAGATAAGGTAGTTCGAATAAGTCATATCTCCCAGGGCCTCAATCAAATACCCTGTAACAAAAGATATTGAGCGGTATCAGGCAGATTTGGCAGCAGATGAAACTTTGCTAAATTAAAGTATGTCTTAATACATACATAAAAGTTTAATATTCTTCAAGAATTGTATTCCAAAATTTTGCATAAAATGGCAAATTCCATCACCTCAGTGGCAAAAAATGTTCTCTTAGCAACAGTGTCAATTTTAATTGGCTTGGTGTTATTCGAAATCATTGCTAGCCTAGTTATTGGAAAAGAGCTTTCAAACGACCATCAACGTAGTAGAAGATATCTACTTTACGGTACAGCAGATGGCACCCCTGTTTTTCGTAATCAAGGGAAGATATTTACCTACTCACCTAATTCAACTATTCGTACATCTGCCTATTATGAAAATGGAGATTCAATAGCTAAAGAATACGATTATGAATTTAAGATGAATAATTTGGGTTTGGTTCAAAAGCTTAATACCGATAAGGATCGTCCAAGCATCTTGGTGCTTGGAGATTCATTTACCGAAGGTCAAGGTGCTACGCCTTGGTTTTATGACCTAGAGAGCAGGAATAGTAAACCAGAACAGCTTATTAATGGGGGACTTCTTGGCACGGGTTTTGCTCAGTGGAAACTTCTAAATGACCAATTAGTAGATTCAGGAATCCGTATTAATAAAGTGATTGTTCCCTTTATATCTGACGACTATCAAAGAAAAATTTGGAATTTTCCTGACCGCGTTTTAAATTGTTTAGGCGCTGTTGAGAAATGCAAGGGCGATGAAGGATACTTTCCAAAACCTAAGAAAGATGACGAAGCATTTATTAGTAAGCTACGGAAATTTCGAGATACTGAGTATGCTGATAAGCAAGTTAAAAAAGAACGCAGTTTTTTTCGCCAGTACTTTCCTAGAAGTCATTTCATAGTGGGGTATATTAAAAATGAGTACAAACTTAGGTTTAAAAATGCCAATCCAGCTGCGATTGAGTATCTGAGTGGGAAACATGGAAAAAATATTGTATTTATTCACCTCCCGACTAAGGAAGAGTTAGAGCGTGGTCATGCCCCAGATCACATGGGTCAACTGGCTAGGGAAAAAATACTGAATACTGGCAGTAAGCTTGTGGATGGATTTAATGTTTGCGGTCTAGAGCCTAAAGACTATTTTGCTAATGATCCCCATCCAAATCCTGTCGGCTACCAGAAAATTGCAAGTTGCGTAGAGAAAGTAATGCTTGAATTAAATTAGGCATCCTTTGCTCGGGTCGATACGATCGATTGTTTGACTTCAGATGGCTCACGACCATTCTTTATTAATTAGCATGTGCATTGTTGCTGCCTGATTTGTAGCAAATCATATTAATTGAATCAGAATTCTGTATGATTTGGTCGAAATGAGTGCCTCCCAAGAAAATCTCTCCCACCCCAAATATCGTCCCGACATTAATGGATTGAGGGCTATAGCCGTTTTATCTGTAGTTGGATTTCACGCTTTTGGAGTGATGGGTGGCTATACAGGGGTTGATATTTTCTTTGTCATTTCAGGGTATCTCATTTCAACGATTATTTTTGAGGGGCTGGAAAAACAATCCTTCAGTTTTAATCAGTTTTACCAAAGACGAATAAGGCGAATTCTTCCCTCGCTTTTATTAGTTCTCATTGCTTGCTTAATTTTTGGTTGGTTTTCACTCTTTGCTGATGAATACGAGCAATTGGGCAAACATATTGTCGCAGGCTCTACTTTTATTTCTAATCTAGTCCTTTGGAGTGAAAGTGGCTATTTTGATATAGCCGCTGAGAAAAAACCTTTATTACATCTCTGGTCCCTAGGTATTGAAGAGCAATTCTATTTCTTTTGGCCAATTTCTTGCTGGCTATTTTGGAAATTTCGAGCTCACTACTTGTGGATTATTTTAGCAATTACAACTTTTTCATTTGGCTTGAATGCCTGGTTAGTTGAAATCGATGGCATAGCAACTTTTTATTCACCAATAACGGGTTTTTGGGAACTGTTGGCAGGAGCCTTCTTGGCCTATGTTGTTCTTTTTAGTCCGGAGTTATTGGATAGGATAAAACGCTTTAACAATACATTCAGCATCCTTGGGCTGGCGCTTATTATTATTAGCATTTCGGTTTTTACTAAAGACCTGGCTTTTCCTGGATGGTGGGCAGCTATACCGGTACTTGGCGTTTTTTTATTAATTATGGCTGGACCAGATACATGGGTCAGTAGAAAAATATTATCTAATAAAGTCTTAGTTTGGTTTGGTCTTATCAGTTTCCCATTGTATTTATGGCATTGGCCCTTACTAACTTTCGTCAGGCTATTAAGTGATAGCCCAAGATATCTAATAATAGCATCGGTTATAAGCTCAATCTTTTTAGCTTGGCTTTCATATAGATACGTAGAAAAACCAATTCGGTATGGAAAAAATCAGACACAAAAATCGATATGGCTACTAGTGGCGATGCTTGTAGTTGGAATTTCTGGTTTGATTATTTATCAAAAAGCGGGTCTTGAATTTAGAATCGATGATGGGCAAGAAGGGCGCCTCACTCAACAGTATCGTACTCAACTGGAATGGCCTGATAAATATAACCATAGTGACGCGTGTAGAGCTAAATACGGTGCAGATCAATATTGTTTAATTAATGACATTAGTAAACCGCCTAACGCAGCTCTTATTGGGGATTCTCATGCGAATCATTTTTATCCCGGTCTTGAGAAATACTATTTATCAAAAGGTGAAAATTTAATTTTATTGGGTGCTGGCGGATGTCCACCTTTCTTTGGAATAGATAGGCCGGCTAAAACTTCAAAACAAAATTTTAATTGTTACGCACGCACTGCAAAATTGTACGAATTTGTACTAGATGATGAGAATATCAAAACGGTTTTTATCGCTTTTTATCATAATCTTACTTTTGAAGATAATTTTATCTTTGAGGGTAAGATCGGCAATATAAATACTACTAATAACTACCAGGCTACCTTAGATGCTCTAGCTAGAACTATTAATATGCTTGAAAAGCGCGGAAAAAAAGTGATCCTTATTTATGATATGCCAAATATAAATAAGGATATTAGAGAGTGCGCATTAGTAAGGCCAACTATTTTCAAAAAATCAAAATGCGATCTCAATCAAATAAAGCTAATTAATGATTTTACGGTGTACGACAAAATGATTGAAGAGCTTCAAAAATTAACCCATGTAGAAATTTTCGATACACGCCCATATTTGGCGGAAAACTTTCCTGTGGATTTTGATGGCAATCTAAATTACAGAGATTCCACTCATTTATCCTATCGAGGTTCATTGTTCTTCTCTGATAAATACCGTTTTTGATACCCCTAGAACGTTATCTGGCAAATTTAGCGCCAGAGTCTATTCATTTTTTGCATAAAAAAATCCCGCTTGTATTAAGCGGGATTTTGATGAAGTAGTTTGGTCTTACGAAACTGCTTTGACCATATCCTCTACAACTTTCTTCGCATCACCAAAGACCATCATGGTTTTATCCATGTAGAAGAGTTCATTATCAAGGCCAGCAAAAACAAAGACTTAGAACAGCATAAGAAAGAATACGAAAAACTAAATCTGCGTAGTTAAAAATAAAATCACTAAAACTTCACCTTAATAAGGCCAGAATTAGGCCTGTAAAAAGAATATCACAGAGTCTTGTATGGGGGTACCCCCTGATTCATTGATAGTGATAGCCCCTCAAAGCCCGCACCCCCTTAACTTCACGCGATGGGACCCATGCGTTCTTTACACCTAGTTCTGCTCAAATGATTGACATAAATATAAAAATTAAAGGTAATTAGGCGTACGCTCATAAAGTAAAATTATTTTAAAGAGTAGGGTCGATTCTTAAAAGGGGGAGGTCATGAATAGATTTAAGCTGATATCGGCTCTAGTGCTAGTTTCTTTTTGCAACCTTATCTACGCACAAGCAATTTGGGACGTGAGAAAAGTAGCAAATTCTTCTAGAGCTTCGAACCCATTGGTATTAGCAAATCA
>JABMMT010000049.1 GCA_013205155.1 Betaproteobacteria bacterium
CATGACTAGCGCTGTGCGCTGATCTGAAGTTAAACGTGAAAGTGCTTCGCGGATAATCGCGGCATCTTCGGCTGCTGTAATAGTGGTATCGATATCAACGTGGTTTTCGTTGGCAATCTCAGCAAGACGCTCTTGGGTGGTATCAGCATCGAGTGCTACCAAGTTAGGGCGATCGCCACGAGCACGGATTACGTTAAGAGCTAAGTTGTTAACTGAAGCGCGCAAGTAAGCAACAGCGCGCTCGGTGGTATCTAGATCTGGGGCAGCCAACATGAACTTTAAAAAGGCTTCTTGAACAACCTCGTTGGCATCAGTCTCATCACGCAACATGCGGCGAGCTTGAGATACAAGTGAGGTGCGGTATTCGGTGTAGATCGCGCTTAGATCAGCAATTGACCAGTCAGATGTAGCTGTGCGAGGCACGACTGGAAGGGCTGGAGTTACGCTGGTTGCGGCGTCGGCAAGGGTCGTTGCAGCTGCTTTCGCTGCCTTCGACTTGAGAATTGCCATTTTAAATCCCGCTTATCTAGAGACAACGTCTTGCCTCTACTAGTTAAGACACCTGAGGGGGCCAAATGTTGTGCCCAATCAGAAACTTTTTTTACTAAATATCTCCGGCCACGCTCAAGGGCAACCTTATTAGGTCACTCTGAGAAAAGGCTTAGAGAAGGTATGTGGGGGAAGGGCTTGCGCCGAAGGCCATGGCCGCTAATTGAGCGTAAACCAGGCTAATGAAAGCAGGGTCGAGCATGAGGCCTCAAAAGGCTCAAGTAAAGAATAAGGGTTTGGGGGCAGAATGTTGGGATTTCGGGCTTAAGGCTCAAGAAATTTCAAAATTTTCATTGAGTTCTTGGGCTACCACCTTGAAAACAAGCTTAGAGGCGGATTGGCAAGCTATTCACAAGGTTTTCAAGACCTTTGGTGGCATCAATGACCCACCGTTGCGAGGTGCCTAGCTAGTGTACGGATAAACAGTGAATATCGGTTCCTGGCAGAATCTCTAGAGGCGCAAAGAGAGAAAAGGAAGGCGAGGTCTTGGACAAAAGAGCACTTCCCAAGAGGCGATAGCTGGGCTCATGATGCTTAACCTAAAGACCAGACATCAAACCTTGCCGCCATTTATCAGTTGTTAAGGATATTAAATGTGTGTGGTCTGAATTTAATTTCTTGGTGTGAAACAATGTTTTATGAATTCAGTTTTAGTCAAAGACTTCGTATGCCTATTTCAAGATATTACCCATCGCTGTTTCGTGGCACAAGTACATAAAAAAATGTATCAGTTACTAAAAGAATAACTTTGAAAATTAATAGCATAAAGAATCTACTTATAAAAATCGCTTTTACCGCATCAATAGTTTTGATTCTTCTGGTAAGAGAGCCATTAACATTAATTTCACAATTCGCATTGAGAAGAGATGGTGGCCTTAGTGGAAGTTATCAATTCCACCGGCTTTGGGAAATTCGAAACCTGTTGCGCAAAGAAAAGATCTTAAGTGGGATTGAGTTTGGATCAGGAGCGTCAACTATTATTTTTGCGAAGTACATAACTAGTTTTGTTTCAATTGAAGAATCAGCGGATTGGCGCACCCACTATCTAAAGAATTTAAAGTTATTGAAATTTTTTAACACGGATTTATATCGCAGAGTAGAAGATTCAATACATGTCGCAATTCGTAGAGAATTTCTTGATAACAATGGTGAACTTGTATGTTCATATGAATTACCTGAAAATATATCGCAACACTTTTATGAACTGGCTTATGTGGATGGACCAACTAATTGGATCCAATCAGATTTAGAATCTGGAGCTTATATTAGGGATCCGTTAAGACTTTTGCCTAATGTCAGCATTTTTGAATTATCAACTTTACCCAGAATCATTCTTGTTGATGGTCGCAGATCAACAGTCTCTTATATTTTATCAATGGAAAGTATGTTAAACTATAGTCTAGTTCTAAAGGGTCAGTATTTTTCACCACAGAAATTTTTGAATTATCACTCTCTCTTTCGAGACAAAACTTTTTAGTTTGTCATGAGTGATTAGTATTAAAATTTAACTTTAAAAAGCTTTAGAGAAGTAAACACTTTTCCATATCGAAAAATCTATCTACGGTGACTGCTTGACTCAAAATAGAAAAGGCAACTAACGCCTGCATGAATTTTATTCTGAAATTAACCAAATTCAAGGAAGTGGGCCCAGACGGGCTCGAACCGTCGACCCACGGATTAAAAGTCCGTTGCTCTACCGACTGAGCTATAGGCCCCACTTGCATCTCTCGATTAAACGCCAGAATTACGCTGGTGCTAAGCA
>JABMMT010000050.1 GCA_013205155.1 Betaproteobacteria bacterium
AAACCTGGAGCAAAACCTGCATCAGTTGCTATGAAGCCCAGCATCGTTGCCATATTCGGATGAATCATTCCAGCGCCCTTGCAGATACCAGTCATAGTGACTACCCCTTCTGGAGTTTGTACCGATGCTGAGCAAGCCTTTGGCTGAGTGTCCGTTGTCATGATGGCCTCAGCTGCATCCAACCAATTGTCGGCCCCCAAGTTAGCAACTGCTTTGGGCAAGGCCATAATAATTTTCTCTATCGGCAAAGGCTCCAAAATCACGCCCGTAGAGAAAGGCAAAATTTGTTCAGGTTTTAGCTTGAGATCTTTTGCTAATGCAGCGCAAGTCTCTAAAGCATGCTTCATGCCTTGCTCACCAGTACCGGCATTAGCGTTACCCGTATTGACTACCAATGCACGAATTTCTCCATGACGTCCGTTTTGAGCCAGATGCTCACGGCAGACCTGAACAGGCGCTGCGCAAAAACGGTTTAAGGTAAAGACGCCAGCCACCTGAGAGCCTGGCGCTAAGGTCATTACCAATAAATCTTTACGGTTGGGTTTCTTGATACCAGCTTGAGCAATACCCATCTCAAACCCTGAAATAGGCTTGAGGTCTGTTTTTTGAGGAATAGGTAGATTAACTGGCATAGATAAATTAAAAGTAATTCTATATAAGCAGTTTAAAACTTACCTTGCATAAGCAGGGCAAGATTGGGCTAAATCAAGCTAATGCACCACAGCAATTCTTATATTTCTTACCGCTGCCGCAGGGACAAGGGTCATTACGACCAACTTTAGGCCCGGTACGAATAGGTGCTGGGGTGAGCTCAACCTCACTCTGGTCAGGGACATTAGCAATAGCAGTCTCTGCTTCTGCGTGTTGATATTTCACATCAGAAAGCTTCGCTAAATCTTCATTCATCGATTCAGAGGCCTGATCTAATTCGCTAGCACTTCGAATTTGCACGGTCATGATACTTTTCACAACGTCATTTTTGATCACGTCCAAGAGTTCACCGTATAACTCAAAGGCTTCACGGCGATATTCCTGTTTCGGATCTTTTTGAGCATAGCCACGCAAATGAATGCCCTGACGAAGACGATCTAAAGCAGCTAAATGTTCACGCCAATGCGTATCTAAACTATACAAAAGCACCGAGCGCTCGAAACCAGCAAAGGACTCACGACCAGATAACTCGACCTTAGCGTTATAACCCTCTTTAGCAGCCTGTAATACGCGCTCTATAATTTCGGAGTCCTCTACCGTCTCTGCACTCTCAACCCACTTTTGAAGATCTACATTTAGACCCCACTCACTAGCGAGGACATTTTCTAGACCAGGCAAGTCCCACTGCTCTTCCATCGATTCCTGGGGAACATAAACCGAGCACACTGAGCGGAGCACATCATCGCATAAATTAGCAACCAACTCACCAACATCACTGCTTTCTAGCACTTCATTTCTGAGGCGATAGGTTTCTTTGCGTTGATCATTGGCTACGTTGTCATACTCCAATAATTGTTTGCGAATATCAAAGTTACGGCCCTCAACCTTACGCTGTGCGGACTCAATCGAACGAGTCACCATACCGGCTTCAATTGGCTCGCCATCAGGCATCTTCAAGCGCTCCATCACGGAACGAAGGCGATCACCAGCAAAAATACGTAAGAGGGGATCATCTAATGAAAGATAAAAACGAGATGATCCTGGATCTCCTTGACGACCAGAACGGCCCCGCAATTGATTATCAATACGACGACTTTCGTGTCGCTCAGTACCAATAATGTGCAATCCGCCAGCCTCTAAAACCTGATCATGAATACTTTGCCATTCATCTTGAAGGCCTTTAATCTTGGTCGCCTTCGCAGTATCTGATAGTGATGCATCTAACTCAAGCAGCGTAGATTGCTTAGCAACATTACCGCCAAGCACGATGTCCGTTCCGCGACCAGCCATGTTGGTCGCAATCGTGATCATCTTAGGGCGACCTGCTTGCGCAATAATTTCCGCTTCACGTGCATGCTGTTTTGCATTCAAAACTTGATGCGGCATCTTTTTCTGATTCAGTAAATTAGCAATCAACTCAGAATTTTCAATCGAAGTTGTACCTACTAATACTGGCTGGCCACGCTCATGGCAGTCTTCGATGTCCTTAACCACTGCGTCATAGCGTTCGCGCGAAGACTTATAAATCTGATCTTGACGATCTTTGCGCTGACTAATTCTATTTGGAGGAATGATCACCGTCTCAAGGTTATAGATTTCTTTAAATTCATAAGCCTCAGTATCAGCTGTACCAGTCATACCGGCCAACTTACCGTACATACGGAAATAATTTTGGAAGGTAATGGTTGCTAAGGTTTGATTTTCATTCTGAATCGATACGCCTTCTTTAGCCTCTACTGCTTGATGTAAACCATCAGACCAACGACGTCCTTGCATTAGGCGACCGGTAAATTCATCAACAATAATCACCTCATTGTTTTGCACCACATAGTGTTGATCACGGTGGAATAAAGAATGGGCCCGCAAGGCGGCATAAACATGGTGCATCAAGGTAATGTTTTGTGGCGCATACAAAGAGTTGCCATCATTGAGGGCTCCCAATTGCACCAATATAGTCTCAGCCTTATCGTGACCTTGCTCAGTCAAATAGACCTGCTGAGACTTTTCATCTACCCAATAATCACCTGGTTTCTCAACGCCAGTGCCATCTGATTTTTCTTCGCCAATTTGAAGCTCTAGATAAGATGGAAGTACATTAATCTTGAGGTATAAATCCGTTTGATCATCCGCTTGGCCAGAAATAATTAATGGTGTACGCGCCTCATCAATCAAAATTGAATCGACCTCGTCAACGATTGCATAAGCTAAACCACGCTGAACACGCTGCCCTACATCTTGCACCATGTTATCGCGCAAATAATCGAACCCAAATTCATTATTGGTTCCGTAGGTAATATCAGCAGCATAAGCAGCCTGCTTGGTAGTGTGCTCCATCTGCGAGAGATTGCTACCTACTTGCATGCCTAAAAAGTTATATAACTTAGACATCCATTCTGCGTCTCGCTGAGCCAAGTAATCATTTACAGTAACAACATGCACGCCTTTGCCAGTAAGTGCATTTAAATATACCGGCAGAGTTGCTGTTAATGTTTTTCCTTCACCAGTACCCATTTCGGCAATCTTGCCGTAATGTAAGGCCAAACCACCGATGATCTGGGCATCAAAATGACGCATCTTCATCGCACGAACACTAGCCTCACGAACTACCGCAAATGCCTCTGGTGTGATGTCATCCAGTGACTCACCTGCAGCTAGGCGTGCTTTAAATTGCTCAGTTTTTGCCATCAATGCAGCATCATCCAAAGCTTGAAGGCTAGGCTCAAAAGCGTTGACCTTGGCAACTACTTTGCGATACTGCTTTAAGAGGCGGTCGTTACGACTGCCGACCAGGGTTTTAAGAAGACCGATTACCATGGGATATAGAAGAAAATGAAGACCTTGAGTTTATCACCCGCATCCCCTTTTTATGAACTTTGCCCCTAAACCAAAACGTAGTCAAACTGCCCATGAATGGGTTGATTACCTCAGAGAATCTGAAGGTTTGGGGGGTATTTTGGCTAAGACCGAAGACTTAGCCAAACTAAAATCCATATTAGGTCGCTCCTTATCCGCACTTGATTTAGGTCAATTTAGTCAAAAAATCGAGCTTAGTTTGCGCCAAGGAGACCAAAAAGAACTGTATTTAGTGGTGAGTAATGCTAGCATTGCTGCTCGTTTGCAACAAGTTTTACCTAGTTTAATCAATGAGTTAGCAAAAAATGGCTTGGTTTGTGGGGCGATTAGGGTGCAAGTAAAGCCAAACCCTCCCAACTGGGATATCAAGGCTAGAGCAGATGCTCGGGCACCACGTAAACCCACTGGGTTAAATGAAGTTGCCCGTTCCTCTTGGCAGGGCCTGCTCGAAAAATTAGCTCCAGACTCAAGCCTTCGCAAGGCAGTTGAAAAATTGCTGCAAAACAAACCCAAGTAATTTGGAAGAAATTCTCAGAAAAAGAGTGGTTGACTCTCTTGAGAGTAGGCCTCTGGTGCCTTATGAATAGAGAAGGTGCTGATTTCGTAGGAGCTCGGATCCTCAAGCAACTTACGTAACAGTGCGTTATTTAGAGCATGACCTGATTTTTCGGCAACATAAGCACCAACAATAGGATGCCCCACTAAATACAAATCACCAATCGCATCGAGAATTTTATGACGAACAAATTCATCTTCATAACGAAGTTCTTCATTATTTAAAATACGATGCTCATCCAAAACAATTGCATTATCTAAGCTACCGCCGCGTGCTAAGCCCATTTCACGTAATGCCTCTACTTCATGAGCAAAGCCAAAGGTACGAGCACGACCAATTTCACTGCGATAAGCGTGCTCAGCAAAATCAACAATGAAACGCTGTCCAGTTTTATCTAAAGCGGGATGTTTAAAGTCGATTGTGAAATCTAATTTAAACCCAAAGAATGGCTCTAGACGAGCAAGCTTATCTCCTTCGCGCACCTCAACAAGCTTCTTAATCACCATAAACTGTCTTGGAGCATCTTGCTCTACGATGCCAGCAGATTCAATTAAAAATAAAAAGGAGGCAGCACTACCGTCCATAATCGGCACTTCTTCGCCATCTAATTCAATCAAAAGATTGTCCAAACCCAAACCAGCACAGGCTGACAATAAATGCTCAACAGTAGAAACTCGGATCCCATCTTTTTGTATCACTGAAGCTAAACGGGTATCACATACTGCCAGTGCGGTGGCGGGAACCACTGACGGCTCTGGAGTATCCATACGAACAAATTGAACCCCTGAATTTATTGGTGCAGGCTTCATCGAAATAGTGACCTTACGACCAGAATGCAAACCAATGCCGACGGTCTTCACCGGAGTAGCAATGGTTCTTTGTTTCATCATGGTCTTATCTCTAAATTCAGGGGAATAAATTACAGTTTTTTCAGAATTGAAGCTGCATCACTTACTTCAAACTTACCAGGAGCTTCACGATCTAGGCTTTTCACGACGCCATTTTCAATAATCATGGCATAACGATCAGAGCGAACACCCAAACCACGGGCCATTAAATCCAACTCCAAACCCATCTTTTTGGTGAACTCGCCACTGCCGTCACCCATCATGCGAATTTTTTTGTCGACCTTTTGCTCTCGTCCCCATGCACCCATCACAAATGGATCATTTACAGAAATACACCAAATCTCATCGACTCCTTTTGCTTTAATCGCATCGAAGTGCTCAACATATCCAGGAACATGTTTAGCAGAGCAGGTTGGCGTGAATGCACCCGGTAAAGCAAAAATAACAATTTTTTTACCAGCAACTAATTTATCAACTTCAAAAGCATTAGGCCCTAAGGTACAGCCCTCGCTCTCTTCATTCAAAAATTCATACAAAGTAGCGTTAGGTAGTTTTTGTCCAACAGCAATCATGATATCTCCAATAAGTAGTTGTTAGTTAGTATGCCAACGCAAGCGCGGGATTCGTCGTCCGGAGGGGCGCCCACGCTGGCATTTCGCAACTGTCTATTGTATGAGCAGTCAATTAATCTGCTTGCTTTCGTAAAAAGGCTGGAATCTCATAGTAATCAGCCCCTTTATCCAACATAGTCTTTGCTTGAGGAGAGCTATCTGCGCCCAAAGTCGGAGCAGGAGCTGCCTCACGTGAGCTACGGAAAACCCGTGGCAAATCATATTGGCTGTAATCAACACTCCCGGCACTAGCAGATTGAGCGGGCAAGGAAGATAAGCTTCCAGCCATCGCTGCACTTGTACCTAAGATAGAGTTCATACCAACCTTACTCATGGCAGCAGAAGGACTAGCAGGGGCAAAACTATTGAGATCAGCCATAGTTGGCATTGCATCATTTGTACCAGTAGCCTGTCTCCAGACTACTTCTGGTTGATGAGCTTGACGTGCTTGTGGATTATTCAATCCAGTTGCAACAACTGTTACACGTAGAGCGTCACCCAAGCTATCGTCATATACCGTACCAAAAATAACGGTTGCATCATCAGCGGCATAACCACGAATAGCGGCCATCACTTCACGTGTTTCTGATAACTTCAATGAACGGCTTGCAGTAATATTTACCAACACACCACGTGCACCTGATAAATCCACGCCTTCAAGTAATGGTGAGGCAACCGCAGCTTCTGCAGCTAAACGTGCGCGGTCCATGCCCGATACAGTTGCAGTACCCATCATGGCTTTACCTTGCTCGCCCATGACAGTTTTCACATCCTCAAAGTCAACGTTGATTAAACCTTGAACATTGATAATTTCTGCAATACCAGAAACGGCGTTATGCAACACGTCATCTGCACAAGCAAAGGCCTTATCAAACTCAGCATCCTCACCCATTACTTCAAATAACTTCTCATTTAGAACCACGATCAATGAGTCTACATATGATTCGAGTTCAGAAGCGCCGTGCTCTGCTACCTTTAAACGTTTCACACCTTCAAAGTCAAATGGCTTACTAATCACGCCGACAGTCAGAATTCCCATTTCTTTTGCTACTTGTGCAACGATCGGAGCAGCACCAGTACCTGTACCGCCACCCATACCAGCAGTAATAAATACCATATGAGCTCCTTGCAGTGCATCAGCTATACGCTCACGTGCTTCGATAGCCGAAGAGGCGCCGATCTCAGGTTTTGCACCAGCACCCAATCCACTAGAGCCCAGTTGCAAATTCACAGATGCTTCTGAACGCCGTAAAGCGCCAGCATCGGTGTTCATGCAAATAAACTCTACACCACTCACTCCGCGACGGATCATATGCTGAACGGCATTGCCGCCAGCGCCACCGACTCCAACCACTTTAATCATGGTTTTGCCAGCAGTATCTTGATCTAACATTTCAAATTCCATATACCCTCCTAGGTAATTAACTTACTACATTGACGACGACGAAAAAACTTAAAAATTTCCTGCAAACCATTCCTTCATGCGCGAGAGAACTCCTTGAAGCGCGCCTGACTGAGAAACACGACGACCCCGTAATAACTGAGCTTGACCTTCCATCAACAAACCAAT